>CAMYJL010000192.1 GCA_947258645.1 uncultured Nitrospinota bacterium | reverse complement strand
CGCCCTGGAAGGATACGGCGCGCGCCCCGCCCAGGGCGGCGATCTCGCCCTCCGCTTTTTTGAGGTCGGCCTCGTTCCGCCCGCTGATGGCGACGTGGCAGCCCTCCCCGGCGAGGTCCTTCGCGATGTGGAACCCGATTCCCTTGCTCCCGCCGGAGATGATCGCCACCTTGTCCTGAAGCATTAAGTCCATTTTCAATTTCTCCAGATGAAATCAGGAATGAATTCGCTCGAAGGATCAGATGTTCGAGCGGCTCTGGCCCCCGTCCACCGTCCAGCACGCGCCGTGGACGAGGCTCGCCCGCGGGCTCACCATGAGCGCCGCGACGGCGGCGACCTCTTCCGGCCGGCCGAACCGGCCGAGCGGCATCTCTGAATCGATAAAGCCCTGAAGGTTATCCGGCGCGGCCTCGACCCGCTCCGCCCATCTTCCGCCCGGAAACAGGATGCCCCCGGGGCAGAGCGAGTTGACGCGGATATTGTCCTTCGCCGTTTCCTTCGCAAGCGATTTGGAAAAACCGATCAGGGCCGCCTTCGAGGCGTTATAGGTCATCGACCCGCCGGACTCGCGGCCGTAGATCGAGGCGATGTTGAGAATGGAACCGCCGCCCCGTTTTTTCATCTCGGGGATGGCGAGCCGGGAGAGCCTGACAGCGTGGAACAGGGTGAGCCCGAAAACCCGGTCCCAGTCCTCGTCCGTGGATTCGAGAAGGGTTTTGGGGCTGCCCTCCCCGACGTTGTTGACGAGGATGTCCACCCCGCCGAAGAAATCGATCGCCTCCTGCACGAACTTTTCGGGAACGCCCTTTTCGGTAATGTCGCCCCGGAATGAAGCGCATCGGCTGCTGCTCTTCTGGGAGCCGATCTCGTCGACCGCGTCTTTCAGATCCTTCTCGCCCCGGCCGCTGATGATGACGTGGCAGCCTTCGGCGGCGAGCTCGCGGGCGATGTGGAAGCCGATGCCCCGGCTCCCGCCCGAGACCATCGCCACCTTTTCGGCAAGCTGGAGGTCCATCCTAGACCGGCTCGTCCAGCGTCTGCCCCGCGCGGAGGAGGGTCATCGAGTCCGTCCCGTCCCCGTGGAGGAAGGTCAGCAGGTCGCGGATCATCTTCTCCGAAGGCGTATCCTTCATGATGCCGATCCCGCCCAGGATGTCGGTCGCGAGGCGGATCGTCTTGAGGGCCATGTCGTCGCTGAACACCTTCCCGTAGCGGGTGAAGCGCGTGTTGTAGCTCTCGTCGTTCTCCACCCCCCAGCAGATGCGCCACATGAACTGCTCGGCGACCTCGATGTTCATGAGCATGTCGGCGAGCATGTGGCTGACGGTGGGGTGCTCGATGATGGGCACCCCGCCCTGGATGCGCTCCTTGGCGTGCTCGCGGCAGAAGGTGAACAGCCCGCGGCTGATGCCGGTGTTGCAGGCGGGAAGCTCGGCGCTTCCCCGGAAGATGGCGGCCTGGGTGGCGTAGCCGCCGTTCACCTCGCCCAGCATGTCGCTCTCGTGGACGCGCACGTTGTCGAAAAAAGTCTCGCCGTTCGGATAGAGGCGGTAGCCCAGCTTGTCGTGGACCCGGCCGTGCGTGACGCCTTCCTGGTCGCCGTGCACGAGGAAGACCGAGGAGCCCTGATGGACGGAGACGGTCGGGTCCGTCCGGGCGAAGACGATGAGCATCTTGGAAAATGTGGAGAGGGAGTTGAAGCGCTTCACGCCGTTGAGCACCCAGTACTCGCCGTCCTTCACGGCACTCATCCTGAGGCCGAGCTTGGGGTCGGGCTGGCGGTAAAGGTTGTCAGAGCCGTAGTCGGGCTCGGTCATGAGGATGCCGCCGACAAAGTCGGGGTCTTCCACGAACGCACGGCCCCAGCGCTCCTTCTGATCGTCGTTTCCGACCTTGAAGATGACGCTCGAGACCTTCCAGCACTGGGAAAGGCACTTGATGACGCCGATCTCGGTCTGCGCGCCGGTCCAGAGGCAAAGCGTCTTGGTCGTCGTGTCGGCGCCGCCGCCGCCGTATTCCTCGGGGACGACCAGCGTTCTCAGCCCCAGCTTGTCCGCCTTGCGGATGAGCTCGGCGGGATAGCAGTCCTTGGGATCCGGGCGGCGATCCATCTCCGCCGCAACGGGCGCGACCTCGCGCTGCATGAACTGGCGGACGACATCCGCCAGCGCCAACTGCTCTTCGGTAAACGGATATTGCATTTCTTCCCCCCGAGATATCAAGATTCCGGAATGCAAGAAGGATGTTCCGGAAATGAGAACGTAAATTCCACGCAACAGGCGTTTCAGTGAATTAGCGCCCCGGAAGGGCCCTGTCAACTTGGTGGCGGATAACTAAACCGGCTGTTCCGCCATTTCCCTGACCTCCCGCGCCACGGAGACGGTTTCCGCCCGGACGGCGCCGGAAGCATCCAGATCGAGAATAATGTTCCTCAGCCATTTTTCATCGTTTCGCTCCGGGAAATCCGGGCGATAGTGCGCCCCCCGGCTCTCCTCCCGCATCCCCATGGCGGTCAGCATGGCCTCGGCCGTGAGGCGCATCTGGCGCACCTCGGCATGCCGGACGAGAAGCCCCGCCGGTGGACGCATCGAGCCGATCTCCTCCCGGAGCCCGGCCATCCTCTCGAGACCCTCCCGAAGAGAAGCCGCCTCGCGCTCGATCCCGCCCGAGGCGAACATCGTCTCCTGAACCGCCGAGGCGATCTCGCCCAGCCGTGTGGAGAGGCCGTCGCCATCTTCCGCCCTCCCGCTCAAAAGAGCAGGCGCGTCGGGAGCGCCGCCTTCTCCCTCCACCCCGGCGGCGGCCCGGCCCGAGCGGATTCCCATGACGGCGGCCACCGCGAGGCCGCCGCTCGCCAGCCGGTTCGCCCCGTGAAGGCCGCCCCCGTTCTCGCCCGCGGCGAAAAGGCCCTCGACACCCGTCCACCCGTCCGAATCGATCGCGGCGCCCCCCATGCACGAGTGTACCGCCGGCGCGAGTTCGAGCCGCTCCCGGGTCACGTCGAGACCGGCCGCCTCGATATCCTCCAGAATCTCGCCCATCGCGTCACGAAGCCCGTCCATTGGAACCTGGGTCAGGTCGAGATAGACGCCGCCGTTCGGCGTTCCCCGGCCCTCGACGATCTCGCGGTGCATGGCCCGCGCGAGAACGTCGCGCTTGGCGTGTTCCATGACATCAGGGGCATACCGCGCCATGAAGCGCTCTCCCACGGCATTCGTGATGCGGGCCTCTTTGAAGGAGAGCGCGATGCCGCCCGAGTTTCTCCCCTTGAGCGCCGGAGGGTGCACCAGCGCCGTCGGGGTGAACTGGACGAACTCCATGTCCCGAAGCCGCGCCCCCGCCTCCAGTGCCGTAGCGTAGCCCGAACCAGCGACACCCGGCGCGTTCGTCGTGACGGGATACAATCCCCCCAAACCGCCCATCGCGAGCACGACCGCCCGCGCCCGGACGCGCAGGAGCTTGTTCGCGGCCTCGTGAATCAGATCGGCGCCCACGATGCGACCGCGGCCATCACGAAGAAGCCGGATGAGCGCCGTCTCCTCCAGCAGGCGAATCCCCTCCTCTGAAAGCCGGGGACCCAGCGCCGACATCATGCGGGGCCCTCCGCCCGGAACCCGCGCCCCCCTGGGGAAACTGTGGCCCGGCAGCTTCGCGAGGATCATGCGGCCATCCCGTTCGAGAAAGGGGACGGACAACCCCCGAAGGCGCAGGATGGACGCCCCGGCCTCCCGGGCGACCGTGTGAACGAGCGCCGGATCGGACATGAACCCGCCGCTTCGGAAGGTGTCCCGAGCCATCGCCTCGGGCCCGTCCTCCGGCAGGGAAACCTCTTCCAGCAGGGTGGCGAAAACGCCTCCCGCCCGGGCGGAGTTGCCGCTCAGGCCCGCGCGGCCCTTCATGGCCAGGCAGACGTCCACGCCTCGCTCCCTCGCCGATAGCGCCGCGAGCGTACCCGCCAGCCCGCCACCCAGGACGAGCACGTCCGTTCGAATCTCTTCCATCGAGAAAAACGCTCCTATGGAAATACGCTCAAGCCGGATAGGGCAGCGGATCCGTCATCCCGGCCTCTTCGAATCCCTTGAGCCGGAGAACGCAGGCGTCGCACCGCCCGCAGGAGCCGCCTTCCGCGTCCGGGTCGTAGCAGGAATGCGTCATCGCGAAATCGACGCCCAGCTCGGCCCCTTCCCGGACGATGTCGGCCTTGCGCATCTCGCTCAGCGGGGAGTGAATCTTGAGCGCCGCCTCCGATTCCACCGAGGCCTTCGTGGCGAGGTTCGCCATCCGCTCGTAGGCCGCGATGTACTCGGGCCGGCAGTCCGGATATCCCGAATAGTCGAGCGCGTTGACCCCGATGAAGATGTCCCGCGCCCCCTTCACCTCGGCCAGCGCGAGGGCGTAGCTGAGAAAAATCGTGTTCCGCGCCGGAACGTAGGTGATCGGAATCCCTTCGCCGATGTCGTCGCGGTCCTTGGGGACATCGATGTCCGCCGTCAGCGCGCTGCCCCCGATGGCCCGCATGTCGATGGGGAGCACGGTGTGTCCCTTGGCTCCCAGCGCGGCGGCCACCCGGCGCGCCGCCTCCAGCTCATGGCGGTGCCGCTGGCCGTAGTCGAAGCTGAGCGCCTCGCAGGCGAAGCCCGCCCCGCGCGCGATGGCCAGCACGACGGCCGAGTCCATCCCCCCGCTCAGGAGGACGACGGCTGTTTTTTCTGAATTCATGGCCTGTCCGGAGGAATCCATGTTCATCTTTTTCTTGAAGAATGAACGGAAACCCCTTTGATTGCGTGTCCATTCGACAAGCGGTCGCCGATATCAATCCGGTTGAGATAGAATACCGCTTTCTTCCCGGAATCCCAACCGGCCGGCCGAATCGGCTTGACCGAACCGGCTTGATCGAATCGAAGGAGCCTCCCATGCCCGTCGCAACGGTAAACGGCGTCAATCTCAGCTATCAGGTGGATGGCGAGGGCCCGCCCCTTGTCCTCATGCACGGCTTCTCGACCGGCTTGTTCGTCTGGGAACCCCTCATCGACCGGCTTGCCCGGACCTTTCAGGTCTTCCGCTACGACCATCGGGGCCACGGCGATTCGGGAAATCCGCCCGGACCCTACCGGATTCAGGATTTCGCCGACGATCTGGAGGCCTTCCTCAACTACTTCGGGCTGGAGCGGGTGGACCTCGCCGGGCACAGCATGGGCGGGCGAACCGCCCTCCTCTTCGCCCTCCAGCACGGGGATCGGCTGAACCGCCTCCTCCTCGTCGGGGCCTCGGGCTCCGCGCCCGAGAGCGATCCGCGTGAGCGCTTCGAGGCGCTGAAAGAGCTGGCCGCCGCGGAGGGAATGACCGCCGTCTTCGACAGTGACCTCTACGCCTTCGCCCTCCCCGACGCTTGGAAAACTGAGCCCGCCCGGGGCGCGGCGCGGGAGCGGTTTCAGAAAAACACCCCCGGCGGGTTCTGTGCGGCGGCGGACGCCATTCTCGCCACGCCCGACATGCGGGGGCGGCTCGGCGAGATCGGCGTCCCCACCTGGGCCTGCGCGGGCGAGCATGACGCGGGGCCCCTGGCGTTTGCCGAGCTGTGCGAAAAAAACATCCCGAAGTGCACGAGGGCCATCGTCCCCGGCTGCGGGCACTACCCCATGCTCGACGCCACGGAGGCCTTCATCGCGCAGCTTGAGGAATTTATCGAGGCCACACCCAATCGGTCCGAATAAACCGGCGCGGCCGGATAAGCGGGAGGAAAATCAGTGAACCATCAGGAAGCGCTTTCGTTCATTGAAACCAACAAAAACGGCGTTCTCAACACGCTGATGAAAGACGGGCGGCCGCACGCCGCGCCGATCGTCTACGCCGTATCGGGAGGCGTTATCGAAATTTCATCTTGCTGGACGCGCGTGAAGACGAAAAACCTCAAGCGCGACCCCCGCGCCTCGCTCTGCATCCTCCCCGGAAACGGGTGGTATCCCTACATCACCGTCGAGGGGCGATGCGAGTTGCTCGAAGACCCGGACGGCCGGAAAAACCTCGGCCTCTACCGCCGCATCACGGGCGGCGACCCGGACGATGTGACCGAATATCTCGCGGCCATGAAAACCGAGGGGCGCCACATCATTTCACTTCCGATGGACCGGATTTATCCGACGAGAGACTAAGCCTTCCCGTCTACAGCGTGATCACCTGATCGGGGGGATTGCCCGCGAGCGCCTTGTAGAGGTTCGGAAAGCAACCGGCGACCACTCCGTCCACCGTTCCGGAAGCCCGGCAGTTTCCAGGCTCTCCCTCGGCGAGACCACGCTCGAGCGCGCACTGATCGCACATCATGAGCAGGATGTTCTGCTCCTTCGCCACCTTGGCGAGCCTTTCGCCGAGCGGGTCTCCCTTGCGGAGAATGTAGTTGTTGTCATCGAAGAACATCATTCCGGCGACCTCGACGCCGTGCGCCTTGGCCTCCAGCTGCGGCAGGATCATCTTCCCCAGTTTATAGCTGGCCGTATGACCGGACGTTGAAAAAACGTACGCTACCTTCATCGCAGACTCCCCTCTGCAAAAAAAGACAGAATCCATGCGGATTCAGTTCCATGAACGAACGAAAGTTTATACCGGAACCTTGAAGCGAATTCACCCGCTATGCGCTAAAGCAGCCGCTCCAGCCGCTCGCAGGCTTCGGGAGGAAGGGGCACGCCGTCCGAGACGGCGGCGTTCTCGGCCACTCGATAGACCTTTCCCGTCGCGGGGATGATGGTCGAAACGGCAGGATCAGCGAGCAGGTATTTGAGAAGCGCCTGGCCGGGCGTGCGCACCCCGTAAGGCTCGAGAAATGAAAGATCGGCCTTCGACTGGGGCCC
>CAMYJL010000191.1 GCA_947258645.1 uncultured Nitrospinota bacterium | reverse complement strand
AAAAAAAGTGAGGTTATAAATCCTGATCAAATTGAATCTAAAGATGATTTATTAGATAATTATTTTGAAGATGATGTAAAAACTGCATTGGAAAACCTGCCTTATCAATTTCGCCTTGTTGTTCTTTTATGTGATGTCGAAGGTTTTTCTTATAAGGAAATCGCCGAGATAGAGGATTGTCCGCTCGGGACCGTGATGTCCCGGCTATACCGGGCGAGGAGGATGCTGCAGAATTTATTAATAAAATACAATGTCTGATAAATATACGATGAAAAAAAAGGTGAATTCCTTGCACTGGGAGGAAATTAATCGGATATCGTGTTGTTATAATTGATGAGACCGGTCTGGGGAGGCGGTTTATACTGCCGGATGCCGGTCCCGCCTGGATGACCTATATTGCCTCCGGGATGCCCGTTGGCACAATTATTGTCAGAATTGGAAAAATTTATGAACAAAGACGATGCTATTCGATTGGTCGACGCGTTTGTCGATAACGAGCTTGATGTGAAAGATGCCCTGGAAATCCAGGCGCTGGTGGAAGAGGACGCATCCTTCCGGGAGGAGTATGAGCGCGTTCTCGCTCTGAAGTCGGTTCTTCGGCTTAAAATTGGCGAAGAGGGGCCGAGTGCCCCGGGTCTGCTCAAAAAGCGGGTGATGAGGTCCATGCACCGCGAGTCCATGCGCCGGAACGTCTGGTTCCGACCCTCGATTGCGGTGGCGGCTGCCATTTCGGCGCTGGTGCTGGGCTGGGGGGCTTTCCAGCGCGCAGTTGCGGTTCCGGCACCGCTGGTGGCCGATACCATGATGATTTACCGGGTGGAGAGCGGGAACCCGCTCGATATCCGGTCGAATAACCTGAACACGGTGTCTTCCTGGCTTGGCGAGAAGCTTCAGGGAGAGGTCAAAACGCTGAGTTTCCAGGGCGGCGATATTCTGGGCGCCCGCCTTTGCCCCTTCGCCGGCCAGAAGGGGGTGTTCGTCCGCTACCGTTTCAGAGGGAAAAATGTGGCGCTGTTCATCGGGAAAAGCAGCGGGATTCCCTATTCACTTCCTCTCTTTTCCACCTTCGAGGTCAAGGGCAACAAGATTTACGAGGCCGAAAAAGACAACTTCCGGCTGGCCTACTGGAAGAAAGGGATATGGTTCTACGCCCTGGTGCTTGAGGACGGGGGCGACAGCGGAGAGCTTCGGGATATCCTGAGCCGGAGTACGTTCGAGTTTTAATGGCGCGGCGCCTTCGCGCCTGATGTGGCGGAGACTCCTGCCGCACCCTCAAAAAAAGCCCCGTCAGTCGGGGCTTTTTTTGTCCTCTCTTGTCCTCATCTCCCTTTCATTAGATGCGGAGGCGGGTATAATCAGGGCGAGTATCTTCCTTTCCGCCTGCTCATTTTCGAGAGAGAAAACCGGATGATTTACCGTGCGCTGTTGATTTCCATATTAATGATTTCATTCCTGATCTCCGGTCCGCTATCCGCGAACGCGGAAAAGTCGGTTCTGCGCGAAATTGAGTCGGTGTTCATCGGCGTTGCCGACCGCATTAAGCCCGCCGTGGTCAGCATCCGCGCCGAAAGCCGGGTCCGCCTCAAGAACCCGGAAGAGAAGGGTGACGAAAAGAAAAAACCTTCCCCTCATCCCAACATTCCGAGATTTTCCTCGGGCTCGGGTTTCATCATCGACGCCGAGGGCTACATCCTGACCAACAACCATGTGGTGGAAGACGCGAGCCGTCTCCTGGTCCGTGTGTCTGGTGGTGCCGAATATTGGGCGCGGGTCGTGGGCACCGATCCCTATACCGATTTGGCTCTGATCAAAATCGACCCCAAGGACAAACTGTCCGTGCTCCGACTGGGCGACAGCGACGCGGTCAAGGTGGGCCAATGGGCCATCGCGGTGGGCGACCCGTTCGGGATCACGCGGACGTTTACCGTGGGCGTGGTCAGCGGAATCGGCCGGACCGGCGTGGGCGTCGCCCGCTACGAGTATTTCATCCAAACCGATGCGGCCATTAACCGGGGCAACAGCGGCGGACCCCTGGTCAACATCGATGGCGAAGTGATCGGAATCAACACCGCCATCCCTGCGCCGGGGAGTGGAATCGGGTTCGCCATCCCCATCAACATGGCCCGCGATGTCGTGAAGTATCTCCGGCGGATGGGAAAATTCCCGCGCGGGTATCTGGGGGTGACGATCCAGCAGGTGGGGAACGATATGGCCCACCTGCTCGGGTTGCCGCGTTCCGAAGGCGCGCTGGTGGGGTCCCTTTTGAAAGACGGGCCGGCCCAGGAGGCCGGCGTCGAGGCCGGAGATGTCATCGTCGGAATCGACGGGAAAAAAGTGGATGACACGGCTCATTTGCAGCGTCTCGTCGGATGGACCCCGCCGGGGAAAGCTGTTTCTCTCGAAATTGTCCGATACGGAAGGCGGAAAAATCTGAGCGTTAAACTGGCAATGCTTCCGGACTCGGCCAGGAGTGGGAGGAAACCCGCTCCGCCGGCCGTGAAGGAAGAGCCCCCCAGTGAAGCCTACGGGATGAACATCGAGACGCTCACCCCGGAGATCATGAAGGAAAACAAGATAAACACGCCTGATGGGGTGTTCGTCCGGGAGGTTGATTCGGGAAGCCGCGCCTTCCGGGATGGTCTGCGACCCGGAATGGTCATTCGCGAGTTCACCTTCCGGGCGCCGGGAAGCCGGACGGCGCCGGTTCGCCAGGTCATCAACGATCTCGATGAATTCGAAAAAATCATGGCCCGGATTCCGCCGGGGGCCAACGTGCTCGCGCGTATATCCCGGGGGACCATCCGGGGGGAGAGGACATCCTTCTACGTTCTTCGCAGCATCCGATCGAAATAACTGAATGGCCGCCCAGGCGGCAAAAGGTGCGGTCCTTATCGAGGGGAGAAGGCCGCTCCACATACCTTGTGGAGAAGGAACTTCAACGATGAGACGACTGATTCGCACCATGGGGGCCGGGCTGTTGCCTGCGCTGCTATCTGTCTTGATGGCGGCGCCTGCCTTGGCCGCGCCCGAGGATGAAATCCGCACGCTCCTTCCAAAAGACGGGATCCCCTCCATCGACGATCCAAAATTCGCCGCGACGAAGGAAGCGGATAAATTCATGCAGCCCGATGAAATGGTGATCGGGGTGGACATCGGCGGCGATCGCCGGGCGTATTCGGTGCCGCTTCTGAGTTCGCACGAAATCGTCAACGACGTCGTGGGAGGGCGTAAAATCGCCGTCACCTGGTGACCCCTCTGCTTTACGGCCATCGTGTATGACCGGATGCTGGAGGGAAGGGAACTCTCGATAGGCGTCTCCGGAAAGCTCTGGAAGAACGTCCTCATCATGTACGACCGCCAGACCGACACCCTCTGGAGCCATTTGACGGGGAAAGGGGTCGTCGGCCCCCTGAAGGGGAAGCAGCTGAAAACCCATCCCGCCGCGATGATGACCTATGCCGAATGGAAGCACCTGTTTCCGGGCACGAAAGTCCTGAAGAAAAATACAGGCCGCTTCGATTCTTTTTTCTCCAGCTCCTCGCGGGATCCTTACGAGGGCTACTACTACAGTTCGCGGGCGGGTGTCATCCCACAGAAATACCGCGACAACCGGCTTCATCCCAAAACTTTTCTCGTCGGCGTCACGCTCGCGCCCCCGACCGGGGGAGAAAAGCTGGCCAAGGTATATCCCTTCGCGGACCTGAACCGGGCGGGGGTGGTCAACGACGATTTCGCCGGGCGAAAGCTCTTGGTCTCCTACTGCGAGACGGCGAAGTCGGGCCTCGTTTTCGACAGGGCCGTAAAGGGCCGGACACTGACGTTTGAGTCCGTGTCGGAGAACGGGGCGAAAAAGGAAAAAGGCGGCTGCGCCTTCATGCGCGACCGGGAGACAGGCTCGCAATGGGTCGGTCTGACGGGAGAAGCGGTGGCGGGTCCGATGAAGGGCCAAAAGCTCCGGAGAATCCAGAGTACGCAATCGTTCTGGTTCGGCTGGAAGGACTATTATCCGAAGAGCAAGGTGTACCGGCACCCGAAATAATTCGTGAAGATGCCCCGCGAGCGCTCCTTCGCCCGAAGGGGTGCGTTCGTTTGTGCTACACTCTTGCCGCCGCCCGGCTCGAACTGAACCGATCCAAACTGAGGAACACATTGAGTCCCGTCATCGTTCAGATAGGCCCGCTTGCCCTGCGCTGGTACGGGTTGATGTATGTCACCGCCGTTCTGGTGGGCGTCTGGCTAGCCACCCGGGAGGCGGAACGGAAAAAGCTGCCGATCACGCCGGACGAGATCATGAACTTCGGTCTCGTGGTCATGTTCGCGGGCATCCTCGGCGGGCGCATCTATTATGTCATCTTCAACTGGGATTTTTACGGCCAGAACCTGTGGGAGATTCCCCAGCTCTGGAACGGCGGCCTGGCCATCCATGGCGGTCTCGTCGGGGGCGTCCTGGCCGGTTTTATCTATCTGAGGCGTCACCCGGTTCCGACTTTCTCGTTTGCCGACGCGGTGGCGCCCTCGATCATGCTGGGGCAGGTCTTTGGCCGCTTCGGAAACTTCATGAACGGCGACGCGCACGGAGTTCCTACGAATCTGCCGTGGGGTGTGGTCTTCCCGGCGGCGAGCATCGCCGGGCGCCAGTACCCCGGGATGGCGATCCATCCGGTCATGCTGTATGAGCTCGCGCTCAACCTCGTTTGGTTCCTGATTCTCAGAAGGCTTCGCCTGACGCACCACAAGCCGGGCTATATCTTCTGCCTCTACTTTGTCCTCTATTCGATCGGCCGCGCCGCGGTGAGCGGTTTCCGCGCGGACAGCTTGTGGTTCGGCCCCGTCCGGGCAGCCTACGTGGCCAGCGCGGCGCTCATCCTGATCTTCGGAGGGGTCATCGTCGCCAAACGCCTCTGGGAAGCCGAACCGGCCAGATAGCGCGCTTCCGCTCCCCCCCTTGGACACGAAGCCTCTCCATTCGGTATCTTCCTTCCATTGCCCGGAAAAACCCGTGTTTGACCTTGTTTCCGGGAAAACCTGGATTCCCTTAATTTCTGGATAAACATTTGTTTTAACTTGCTTAAGGAGATTTTTGCGCATGAGATGGCGAATCGTCGACCTCACCCAGGAAATCTTTAATGGAATGCCGGTCTACCCCGGCCACCAGCGCACGGTCGTCTACCCGGCCAAGACGCACGAGGAAACCTCCTACGCCTACCGGAACTCCCCCTCGGGCCACACCTCCACCACCAACGTCCTCCTCATGAGCGACCACGGCCCGACCCACGTGGACGCCTTCATCCACATGGACAAGTCCCCCGGCGCCGAGACCATCGACCAGCTCGGCTTCGAGTGGTTCTTCAACGAGGCCGTCTGCCTCGACCTCTCGAAGTTCTGCGGAACCGACGCGTGGATGAGCGCCGCCGACATCGAGGCGGCCTGCCAGAAGGACAACCTCGAAATCCCCGACAAGGGGTCCGTCCTCATCTGGACCGGCCACTACGAGAAAAACTACGGCGGCGACTTCAACGACTGGCTCTACACCTATCCGGGCCTGAGCGAGGAGGCGATGACCTGGATCGCCGATCGGGGTTGCGTCAACGTCGGCATCGACACGCCCAGCGTCGACTCCTCCGCCGCCATGAAAGATCGGGGCTACTGGGCCCACAAGGTCTGCCGAGAGCGCAAACTTCTGAACGTCGAGAATCTGGGCAATTTAAAGGAAGTCGCCGGGACGAAGTTCGTCTTCTCCTGCCTGCCGCTCAAGGTGCGGGAGGGGACCGGCTCGCCCGTCCGTGCCGTGGCGATCTATTTCGAGTAGGTGAGGGAGTGGAGAGGCGATTGCTCCCTAGCGAACAGTGACGACGTATCCCGCCGCCCTCCAGGCCGGAAAGCCCCCGCGGAAGTAGTAGATTTTCTTGAAGCCCCAGGCGACCGCCCGGATGCACGCCTTGGCCGCGCGCAGTCAGCGCGCGCCCATGCAGTAGAGGACGGCTCCTTTTCCCCGGGCGGCCACCGCGGAAAAACTCGCTCTGGTGAATCCCCCCATGACGTCGAGGTTCACGGCCCCGGGAATGTGGCCGTTTTTCCAGAGGCTTTCTCCGCGCACGTCCACGAACGGCACGCCGCGATCAAAAAGTTTTTTCGCGGCGGCGGCATCGACGGTGACGGCGCCCGCGATTTCGAGCGGCGAGACCTTTTTTCCCTCGCCCTCCTTGGGCACCCCGGCCAGGCGCAGGCCCTCGCGCAGCCGGTTCCGATCGGCCTGTTTGTTAAACGGCCACAAATCCACATCGTCCTGCGTATAGGGGCCCAGCAAGAGTATGTCGATGCCCTCCTTCAGGCCCGTGCCGGGCTTTTGGCGCTGTCTTTCGGCGCGCAGCCGGTTGGCCTTACCGATGGCCGCCTTCGCCTCCTGCGTTCTTTTGAGATGCCCGTAGGCGGCGGCCAGGACGATCAGGCTCCGGTCGTCATCCGGGTTGCTCCGGACGACCATGGAGAGCGTTTTCGCCGCTTTCTCAAAGCGCGCCATTCCGAACTGGGCCAGACCGAGCCAGTAGAGGTATCCGTGCGGAAACCGGGGATCAAACCGGATCGCCTGTTTGATCTGTTCGGCGCCTTCGGCCGGCCTCCCGGCATAAATCAGGGCGGTGGCCATGGCCTCGTAGCCGGCGGGATCGTTGGGGTCCAATGCCCGGGCGCGCCCGCCCTCCTCGAGGGCCTCCTCGTACCGGCCCCGACGGGAGAGCCTCCCAGAAGCCACCCGGTGCGCCAGGGGTACGGGATTTTTCATGGCTTCCTGCAGGTATTTCCTCTCCAATGTGAGGCTCTTTAATTCGCTTATCCCTAGCCTTCTGACCCA
>CAMYJL010000190.1 GCA_947258645.1 uncultured Nitrospinota bacterium | reverse complement strand
AGGGCCGCGCCGAGGGCCGCGCTTTGCTCGGTGTCGAGGGTGTCTCCTTCATACTGCTTGGCGAAGTCGATCGTGATCGTGAAATCATCGCCGTCGGCGAGAACCGCGGCGCCGGTCGCGTCAGCGGCCGCCCCGGAGGTCGTCAAGCCGGCCTTGCCGGCCCCGTTGGCACTCTCCGTGATGTCGGTCAAGTCAAAATCGAGGCCCGCGACCTTGCCCGTCACCTGGAACTTGTTGGCGGCGCCGGAGTCCTCGTTGAACTGAAGGGCCTTGCCGATCGAGGACGCGTTCAGCGCGTCCGTCAGCGTCGAATCGATGACGTTGCCCGTCGTGAAGTTACCGGCGGCCTGATCGACGACGACATACGCCGTCGCGGTGGTCGCGTCAAACTCGACGGTGACGCCCGAAACGCTGGTGTCGTCCTTGACGCCGGCGCCCGCGAGCGAGGCGCCAAGCGCGGCGACTTCGGCATCGGTGAGAGTGGCGACGGCGAAGTCAACATGGAACGCGAGGACCTCGCTGTTGGCCAGGGCGATCGCGGCGGCGCCGTCGCCCGACGCGTACTCGTTCTCGATGCTGAACGTCTTCGCGCCCTTGGTCGCGGCCGTCGTGACGTCAACGTCGTAGGTGCCGGCGACGGTGTTGGTCGTCCCGCTGACGAACGCGAGATCGACGTCGTTGGTGCTGCCCCGGACGCCCGAGGAGCCGTTCAGGAGCTTGATCTTACCGAACTGGGTGGTGTTGGCGATACGAGTCAGCGTCGAGATCGAAGAGTCGATCTGCGTCTGGTCAGCGGCCCGGGCCACGGCGTCCGAAGCACCGGTGTTCAGGGCGTCGAGTGCCAGGGTACGGATGGAGCGGAGCTGACTCAGCACCTCGTCCAGCGCACCTTCAGCCGTTGAGATGAGGTTCACGGCGTTCTGGGAGTTCTTGATCGCCTGTCCGAGACCCGCGATCTGCGCCCGCAGGTTCTCACTGATGATCAGACCGGCCGGATCGTCGGCGGCCCGGTTGATACGGAAACCAGACGAAAGACGCTCAAGAGACTTGGACATCGCGCCGTCCGTTTTCCGCAGATTTCGCGCCGCGTTCAGGGCGGCAATGTTTTGGTTAATTCTGAGACCCATTGATGTTTCCTCCTTGAAGGGGTTCGCGGCGGGCTTCCTTGCCCGTCCGCTGCGTTGAGTTGGTGCTGCTCTACGAGTTGCCGGTTCCGTTTCTTATTCAATAGTCCAAATTCTTATTCTTTTTCCTGGCGCTACCTCCTCCGTGATGTTGTTCCGCGAGCGCTTCGTGGTTACACACTCGTATGGCTTATCGCCTTCGCTGAAGACTCCTTTAGTAAAATTTTCAACAAATATTTCGCCCGCCGGATATTCGGGCCCCGCGCCCCGCCCCGGGCGGCCGTTTCCCGGGGGAAATCCCGGAAATCCCCTTTCTCGTTTAGCGAATCGGGCCGCCGGCGCACTCCGCCGTCCGGGCCGGGGGGAGAGACTCAAAATCTGAAAACGATTCCATTTCTGATAGTGAATGGCGGGAAGATTTCATCCACGTATCCGACCAGCCGATACGGAATGAAGGGGAGCAACCCCGGGAGGGGCCATCACCTCGGGGAGCGGCGGTTTCTTCCACGCGGGGAGGAAGAAATATCCACCGTTTTCGGGGCCGGGGTCAGCGAATCCGGCCTTGCCCGCATAACCCATTGAAATGATTGGACCGCTTATTTCCCCTCAAGGCATTGATTTTGCTTGGATATCAGCAGGGAAATCCGATCGCCGCCGAGGAATGAGATGGCCACCAAAACGAAGAAAGCCAGACGAAAGAAATCCCGAAAATCGGGCCGGTCCCCCGGAGCCCCCCGCACGAGGGTGGCCCCTGACGGGACCGGCAAACTGCTCAAAACCGCTGCCCGCCTCCAGGAAATCGGCGACCATGACAGGGCGGAGGAGATTTACCAGCGCGTCCTGGCGAAGGAGCCCGACAACCACTTTGCTCTTCATTTCACCGGCGCCATCGCGCTCCACCGGGGCGATCTAGACCGGGCGGAGGAGCTGATCGGAAAGTCCATCGAGCTGAACCCCGGCTTCAGCTCCTATCATCACAATTTCGGCCACCTGCGGATCGCCCAGAAGCGGCTGGACGATGCGATCGCGGAATTCCAGAAAGCGATTGAGCTGAACCCCGGAGCGGCCGGCCCGATCGTCGATCTGGGTACCGTCTTCATGGAAAACGGCCGGGGGGAGGAGGCATATGCCCATCTCAAAAAGGCGCTCGCGATCGAGCCTGAAAACGCGTTGGCTATCATTAACTTGGGATCGCTTTATCTCAAGTGCGGCAGGAAGAAAGAGGCGCTCGAATACTATGAAACCCTCCTGAGATTAGACCCCGGCCACAAAAAAGCCAGACACATGACCGAGGCGCTGCGCGGGGACGGCGGCCTGGAATCGGGTTCCCACGAATATGCGGCCGACCTCTTTAACTCTTACGCGGACCGTTTCGAGGATCACCTGAAGGACGGACTGCGCTACCGGGCGCCGGAGCTGCTGCGGGAGGCGGTCGGGCGCGCCGTGGACGCAGAAGGCACCGGCTGGAAAATCCTCGATCTCGGCTGTGGAACGGGGCTCTGCGGCACGGCCTTCAGAGACCTGGCCGCGCATATGGCGGGCGTGGACCTCGCCCCGAACATGGTCGAAAAGGCCCGGGAAAAAGAAGTTTACGACGCCCTCGAGGCGGGCGACCTGACCGAGGCACTGGGCGCTTACAGCGGCGATCTGGACCTCGCCGTGTCCGCCGACGTGTTCATCTATGTGGGGAAACTCGACGAGGTGTTCGCCGCCTGCGGCGCCGCCCTCCGGGAGGGGGGGCTGTTCGCATTCACGGTCGAGTCCTTCGGAGGGGAAGGCGTCTACCTCCGAAACACGGGCCGCTTCGCCCACTCGCCCCGCTACATCGAGGCGCTCGCGGAAGAGCACGGGTTCTCCCTGCTCCTCCAGGACAACATCGTTGTGAGAACGGAGAGCAGCAAGCCCATCGCCGGACTTCTTTATGTTCTCTCCAAAGGAGAAGCTGTCCCGGCGCTGCAGGCGCGGGAGGCGGCCGCCGCCCCGATAGACATCCCGGACGCGATTCAAACCGCCCTCCTCCAGCTTCAGGCGGGGAATTTAGGGGAGGCGGAAAAGATCTATCGCCGGATTCTGGAGATCGAGCCGGATCATGCCGATGCGCTTCACTACCTGGGCGTCATCGCCCAGCGAACGGGACACCTCGACGACGCCGCCGAGCTCATCGGCCGGGCCATCGAGAAAAATCCCGCGGATTCTTCTTACCACACCAATTTGGGTCTCGTTTTCTATGCGCAAGACAATCTGGACGGCGCCGTCGCATCCCTGAAAAAATCCCTGGAGCTGAACCCCCTCGGCGTCGATGCCATGAATAACCTGGCCATGTTCCTGAAACTCCAGGGCAAGCTCGACGAAGCGGAAAAATACGTTCGGCACGCGCTCGAGATTCGCCCTGCCTTCGCTGCAGCGCATAATAACCTGGGCGTGATCCTCAGCGACATGGAAAAGGCAGAGGAGGCCGGCGCCTGCTTCAGAAAAGCCGTTGACCTTCAGCCTGAATATATCGACGGCATCCGGAACCTGGCCAGCTCCCTGAGCGAGCAGGGCGAATTCGAAGAAGCGGAGAGATACTGCCGGCGCCTTCTGAAGCTCCGGCCCGGCGACGCGGGGGCCAATGAAATGCTCGAGGCCTGCCTGGCCGAGCGCGGGGAGTAGAAGCGCGGCTCGATTTCCGGAAAGACATTTGGCCGGTCCCTCCCCGATCCACTCCGGCCCGTCCACTTCCCAAAGCGCCATTTGAACCCCAGCGCCACAGAAACCCGGAGCCACCGCGCACGTCCGCGCCCCTTGGCGAAGATCGGGATGCAGGCCCTACGAGGCCGCCTGGTCTGAGATGATCCGGAACTGGGAGGAGAGGCTTTCATCGTCGAGGACGAGCTGGCTACCTTTGCGGCTGGCGGCGTTGAACACCAGGGGCCCCCTCAGGTTCGCGGTCATCTCGCGGGGATCCTCCGGAATGGTGACGATGACCAGAACGCTCATGTCGTCCGGCTGGGCGATGCCGAGCCCGGCGGCCACCGACGGAGGAAGATCGATCTGGTAGCCGGGCATCACCCATTTCGGCTCGACGACCACATAGGCCAGATCGGCCTCATCCAGCGACTGGAGCCACCGGAAGGGCGCGCTGCTCTCGTCTTCGATCACCAGAAAGCGGTTCAGCCCGGGAAACCCCACCAGGCCTTCGGGAAACTCCAGAACCCGGTCCTCGGGGATCTCGATTTCGCCGAAGCGCGCCGTCTCAATCTGCATTCGAAGCGTCCTCCGTACGAAGCCGGCCCCAGAGATTGACGGCGCTGTTCAGCTCGGCGGTTCCCACCCGGGCGGCGCGGTGGTTCTCCGCCTGGATCCGGTCGAAGATCTCCCCCCGGTAGATTTTGGTGTCCTCGGGCGCTTCAATCCCAAGGCGCACCTGGCGCCCCTTGACCTCAACCACCACCACGCGGACATGGTCGCCCACCACGATGCTTTCATTGGACTTGCGGGTGAGAATCAGCAAAGAGGCACACTCCGACAGCGGGCGGGTGGAAATAGCTGGGACCCGGGTGGCGGTCCGCGGATCCTAACTCAGGAAATCGAGGAGGGAGACCTGGAGGATCTGCGCCGTCGTAGCGAAAGCGGCCTCCAGGCTGGTCTGGAAGATGGAGAATTCGGTAATGGCCTGGGTCAGGTCGGTATCTTCTTCCTTCGTGAGAACCTCGCCGAAAGAGAGGATGATCTCTTCATGCTGGGTGGAAATTCGATCGAACTGTCTGGCAACTTCCCCCACGGCCACCTGCTGGGTGCCAATCCGATCCAGCGCGGCTGTGAACTCATCAAGCGTCTTCCCGATGGTCGTCTCGTCGTTCCGCAACAAGGCTTCCTCAAGCGTGGAGAGAAGTCCGATTACGTTGTTTCCACCCTGAATCCCGAGATCACGGGCCGTCGTGCCATCCCCGACATCCGTGAGCAGGATGCTCTTTGAGGAATCGGTCGAAGCCAGCTTCAGAAATTTCCCGTCGCTGCTGACGGAAGCCGTCCCGAGGGGGTCGGTGTTGATGGTCGCAATCAGGTCGCTGACCGTAATTTTGGACCCGGTGTTTAAATCGATATCGGTCCCGCTCATGTTCACCTTGCCCAGTGTCAAACCGGCCCCCTTCCGGAGCACAGACACCAGCGTGTCGTTCGAAACCCGGGGGTCGATATCCTGGCCGGTGAGGTTTCCCGGGACGTTTGCCGTGAGCCCCAGGTCGGCGGCTGTCTTGGTCGAGCCCACTTCCTTCACAATCAGGTTCGAAATCTGGGGAGAGTTCGAATCGGTCAGGACAATTCGCTTGCCGTCGCTGGAGATGGACGCCTTGACGCCTGTCACCGTCGACTCGATCTTCTCGAAAACGTCGTTCAACCTGGATGCGGTCGAAAGATCAACGACAAAGACCTGCCCGGCCCGGTTTGTAACCGAAATGGAGCCGGACTCGACTCCCTTGCCTGCGTTCAGATCGGACAACAGCGTGGACTTCGACGCGACAACCGTAGGCGTATCCAGATTCAGCGTCGTCAGAATGTCCGCCGCGCCCGGCGTCAGCGCAATCGACGAATTCGAGCCCTTCGAGGGCGACGTGATCGTGAAACGGTCCTTGAACGAGGCGTTGTAGTCCACCTTCGCGCCCGTGATGCTTGTGTCGGACGTGACGGAAGCGCCGAAGGGAGACGACGCCGTAAAGCCCATGAGCGCCCCCAGATCATCGTTTCCGACCTCCACCCCCACCGAGACGGCGGGAGAGGCGGTGGTGATGTTGAATTTGTCCACGAGCGGATCGTAGGTCACTGTATAGCCGCCGCCACCGGCAGCGGTGGAGCCCGCCAGAATGGTGGAAGCGTTGAGGACGGTCTGAAGCTCGGAGGCGAGCGCCGGGCCGCTCTTCGTCCCCGGCGTGACAGTGATGGTCTCGGAGCGGGCCCCGCCGTCCTCTAAAATCTTGATCGTCTGGTTGGAGGAGGTCACTTCCTTCACGCTGTTGTTGATCCGGAGTTGGATCACGGTGGCGAGTTCCTCTCCCATGAACTCCTTGACGCCCGTCGCAACGGCGAGCGCCCTCTTGCCCGTCTGCTGGGTCTGACCGATGTCCAGGAAGCTGAAGGGACCCGCTCCATTGTCGATGACGGTCCCGATCAGGCTGTCCTGATTTTGGAAATCGGATGCAACGACGTTGCCGGCGCCTGGTATCGCGTACTCGGTCTCGTCGACGCGGTAGATCCGGTAGGAAACCGCGCCGGGCACATCGTCGAAGGAAAACTCGATGGCGTTGTCGCCTCCCCCGACGGGAAAGGAGACGAACTCGCTCTGGATGCTCTCTCCCGTCACGTCCACGGCGGAGACCACATAGGAATACTCCCGGAGCGGGACCAAAGCGCCGGAGGCGTCGTTCACGGAAGCGGCCCCCAGGGTGTGACCCGCGACCGTCATGGCGCTCATGTCGGCGAGGGCGGTGATCGGCGTGTTCGTCCCTCCGTCGACCGAGATGGAAAACTCGTCGTTCGTGGCGGAGATCACGTTAAAGGCGACTTTGTCATCCGAGGTCGAGCTTGTGCCTTGGGCGGAATCGGCCGTGAAGCCGAAGACCACCGCCGCTGTGCTGGTCGCGTCCGTTGCGGCGCTGAGGACCTCAAAATCCGTCGCCGTGACGCCGGTGCGCTGGATGGTGAACTGGTCATTTATCTCGTCGTAGGAGACGGTCGTCCCGAAGAGCGTGGCATCGGACGTGGTGGCCAGGCCGGCGAAGGCGGGGGCCTGCGTATAACCCATCACCGCCGCCAGATCGTTCCCGGCGGTCACATCCACGCCGACGGTGGTCGCCGGGGCGCCGCCCGTGATGGTGAACTCGTCTGTCGGTGCGTTGTAGGTGACCGTATAGCCCGCCCCGGCGGCGGCGGTGGAGCCCGTCAGGACGACCGAAGCGTTGATCGCCGCCTCAAGATCGGCCGCCAGGGTGGTGCCATCGCGCACACCAGCCGCGACGGTAATCGTATCGGTGACCGCGCCGCCATCTTCCACGATCTCGATCGTATTGTTGGTGGCCGTGACCACCTTGATCGAGTTGTTGATCTTGAGCGTGGCCTCGGTGGCCAGCTGATCGCCCGTATAGGTCGCGGACGCCAGGGTGACCGTGGTGGAGGTGGCCGAAGGCTGATCCCGGATCACGAGGCCGTTATTTGACACGCCAATGACAAACTCATCCGTGGTCGTCGTGGCGCTTTTCGCCAGGGCCGACGAGATGTAGAGATCGGGGTCGAGATCCGTGGTGAGGAAATTCGAACCGACAACGTTGATGGCGTTCGCACTCCCGATGGCGACATTGACGTCAAGTTCCCCCTGGTTCCCCAGATATTCGCCGCCGGTGCTGTACGCCTGCGTAAAAATATTGGTGCCCGAAAAAATGTAGCGCTGCCCAACCTGCGTATTGGCTAACTGGATAAGGCTCTCTCGGATTTTGGATATCTGAATTGCCGCGGCCGTCCGCGTGATGGCGTCCGACGGAGCCCCCGCCTGCTCAACGGCAATGGTGCGCGCCTCGAGGACAATATCCCTGATCTTTTGGAGCGTCACATCCGTGACGTTGGTGGTGGTGCGGGAGGTTTCGATATTCCGTCCAAACTGGTTGGTGTCGCCGATCAGCCGCCGGATATTTACGATCTTGGCGAAGCTGGCCGGATCGTCCGATGGGCGCTGAATCCGCTTTCCGGTAACGATATCCGTCTGTACATCCTGGACCCGGGACTGAGTCCTCTGGATGGCGCGCAAGGCAATGTTAAACCGCTGTGCGGTCGTAACCCTTGTAACCATCTTTATGCGCTCCCCTTGAACGTGGACCTAGAGAATGTCAAGGATGTCATCCAAAAGGTCGGTCGTAATGGACATCAACCGGGCCGTAGCGCCGAAATTCTGCTGAAACCGAACGATATCGGTCATTTCCTC
This sequence comes from uncultured Nitrospinota bacterium, assembly GCA_947258645.1. Classification (GTDB taxonomy): domain Bacteria; phylum UBA8248; class UBA8248; order UBA8248; family UBA8248; genus CAMYJL01. The sequence goes on along the minus strand of CAMYJL010000190.1, from coordinate 3,437 downwards.
ATCGATGGAGACGCCCGAAACCTGCTCACGGCTCACCAGGAGAGCGTCAGACACCTGGGCATTCAGGTCCTGCCGGGAGAGCAGGTCCCGCGCTTCAGTTCCAAAGTTCGAGATAATGGTGTTCATGAACTCATGCATCGTTGTCGAGCCCCGCAACGCGACGTTTGCTCCCCGAAGGTTGGCCAACGCCAGCGCGTTGGCGTTATCGCCCGGGTTGCCGGAAGATCCGGCCGCCGCGATTTTATTGATGTTGGCCGAGAGGAGGCTGTTGACCGCCATGTCCCGGGCCGCTCCCTTCCGGACAGAGACATTGAACGCGTCTCCCTTCACGGGGACTCCGGAGAAATTCTGAATCGCGACACGGAGGCCATCGAAATCGGCGGTCATATTCCCGCCGCTGTAGGTGAACGAAGTAATGGAAGGATCCGTCCCAAACGCGGCGCCATCAACAGAAACCTGGGTGGCATTGAGTTTGATCCCGGTATCGGCGTCCGTGATGGTAAACGTCGTCGAGGAGGTAAATTCGATTTTGTAGTCCGCGATCGTCAGCTTGGTGGGGTCAAAAATCAGCGAATTGGACGTCACCGCCTGGATGTTGGCGTTTCCGGTAACCGCGTCTGTGCTGTTGCTGCTGAGGGGTTCGATGTTGACTTTCAAAGGTTCAAAAAAATTGACGTTGGTGCTTCCATCCAGCCCGAAACCCTGCGTATGAATAATGTTGACCTGATTGACAAGCGTGGCGGCCATGTTATCGATGTCATCCAGCAGATTGGCGAGGGTGGTATCGCGGAGCTCGAGCACCCCGCCGATCCGGCCGCCCGAAACCCGGGGGGTAATGTCCGTTTTCAGCCCGGATGAAGTCACGTAGTTCAGGTTCTGGAGCGCGACGGGAGGAGAATTCCCCACGACGTTGTCGGGATTCTCCACCCCCTGAATCGTCCCGGCGATGCCCTTCGAGACAAGCGGGGAGCCTTGCCCAACAAACACCAGAAGGGCGCCGTCCGGCTCTTCGATGAAATTCACATCAATCCGCTCGGCAAGCTGCTCCAGTATCCTCTGGCGCTCGTCCCGAAGATCGTTGGTCGTGTGACCGCCGGTTTCGGCAACCACGATCCGCTCGTTCAATTCGGCGATTCGGCCCGCGAACTGATTCACCTCGGTGATAGCCCGCGTCATATCCCGATTGGACTCAATCTGAAGATCCTCGATTGAACTGCCAAGCGTATTGAAATCCCGAGCGAGAATCGTGGCGGCGTTAATGAGGGCGTTCCGCTCGGCGGCTCCCTCCGGCGTCGTCGCCAATTCTTCGGCCGCCAGAAAAAGTTCATTGATGGCGCCGTTGATCCCCCCCTCGGAGCCAGATCCGTTGAGAAAAGTCTCGGCAAGTTTCACAGCCGCGGCCTGGGCGTTCAGCGAGCCTGCTTCTGCTTTTAAGAGCGTGACCTGCGCATTAAGGAACTTATCGACTATCTGTCTGACCGTATCGATATGGACTCCCGTACCGAGAAATCCGAAGCTCCCCTCCAGTGGACTGTTGTTGGTCGGAATAACCTGCTGGCGGGAATATCCATCGATTCCCGCATTGGCAATATTGTGGCCAATCGTCTGAAGAGCCGCCTGGTTCACTGATAGCGATTGCTTTCCGATGTTAAGTACAGACGCAAGTCCCATTGGCGCTTACCTGTCCTCTCTTAAACGGCCTGACTGAATACTTCGCCGCCATTGACACGCTCCCCACCCAGCTTGCCCCGCTCCCCGTAGACGGCCGGCTCTGCGAAGGCGGACCGGACGGAGTCGACAATCCCGTTCACAATCGCAAGCAGATCGCCCACATAGCGGCGGTTCCACTCATTTTCCTTATTGACTCTTTCGACTTTGACCAGAAGACGCTCACGCACTTCCTTGAGACGCCCGGCCCACGGCGCGGGAATATTCCGCAGCATTTCCACGAGCCGGACATTTTCGCCGTCCAGGCCCTGGGCGGAAGAAATCGCCAAGGTCAGCCGCCGGCGCTCCTGCTCCAGGCGGTGGATTCGGGTAACGATCTGCGCCTTCACCCCAAGCCACTCTTCGATTTTCTCAACATCGGGATGACGGAGCGATTCCCGCTCGCTCAGGATCATCCCCTCGAGCTCTTCGTATGCCTCCAACTCCTGCTCTAATATCTCCAAAAGCCTTTCCGTTTCATTATTCATTACCCGCCACTCCCTTTTCCTCTGATGGCTGCACCGGATTTTGACCGGTTGCGATTTTCGGCTTTTCAGAACTTTCCGCCGACACCCTCGGGGCCAACTGAGGAGAGCCCGTCGTGGCGGCGCGGTTCTCGCCCGGGGACCGGGTCAGCTGGTCATAAATGACCTGGGCCATCCCAATGCCCTCGCCGGCCGTGACCTCCTTCGCCACGGCTTGATCGAACATTTCCTCGAACCATTCCATCGAGAGGCTCTTGTCCATCAATCCTCCCTTGGGAATGCTTTTGCGCATCTCCTTCATCATGCGCTGGACAAAAAGCGCCTCAAAATCCTGGCTGAATTTTCGGATGGCCGTCTCGTCTCCATTCTTCTTCAGGTGCTGCAGCCGCCTTCCCGAGGGTACGTTTCCCTGAAGCTGCATGATCCGCAATTGGTCCGGAGAGATCTTGTTGAAGTTATCGACCATTCTCTGCACTCCTTCGGGTTCCGGTGAGCGAATCGCTCCCCCGCCCCACTCAAGTTCACGCGCTTATATCAACTCGATTTGCGCATCCAGGGCGCTGGCCGCTTTCAGCGCCTGAAGAATGGCGATCAAATCGCGCGGCGAAACACCAATCGCGTTGAGGCCGCGGACGACATCGCCAATGCTGACGGTCTTGGGCAAAACGATAAGGTTCCTCTTCTCCTGCCGGACGTTCACCTCTGTCTTCTGGACGACCTTCGTCTCCGCCGAATTGGGCGCAAACGCTCCCGGCTGCGAGACGAGCGAATCTTCCCGAATCACGATATTCAAATTTCCGTGACTGATGGCCACCGTGGAAATCCGGACGTTCTCGCCCATGACAATGGTCCCCGTCCGCTCATTGATAATGACTTTCGCCAGGTGATCCGCCGTGACTTCGAGACGCTCTATCTGGGCCAGCGCCTGGACGGCATTTTTCGCGATGCCCTGAACCTTGATATCCACCGTTCCCGAATCGCGCGCGACGGCAACCTGCTCCCCAAACGCCTCGTTGATCGTGGAGACCACCCGGGTCACCGTGGTGAAATCCGGATGATTCAGGGCGAGACGGATGGCTTTTCGCCGCCAGAACCGCTGGCCGACTTCGCGCTCAACGGAGGCGCCGTTGGTGATGGTTCCCACCGTGGGATGATTCCGCTGGACGCCCGTTCCGGTCGAACCGGAAAAGGCAAACCCGCCGCCAAGGGATACCGACCCCTGCGCCACGGCATACACCTCGCCGT
>CAMYJL010000189.1 GCA_947258645.1 uncultured Nitrospinota bacterium | reverse complement strand
GCTTGCCGAGCCCCAGATGTCCGGCAAGCGAAGCCGCTTCGTGCGAGGCCCCCTCCATCAAGTCACCGTCGCTGGCGAAAACATAAGTGTTATGGTCCACGATCTCATGGCCCGCTCGGTTAAACACGGTGGCCATGTGCGCCTCGCCGATGGCCATGCCGACGGCGTTCATGATCCCCTGCCCGAGCGGGCCGGTCGTGGTCTCCACGCCGGGCGTCATTCCGTACTCGGGGTGTCCGGGCGTCTTGCTCTCCCACTGGCGGAAATTCTGAATGTCGTCGCGGGAAACATCGAAGCCGCACAGATGCAGCATGGAATACAGCAGCATGGAAGCATGCCCGCAGGAGAGCACGAAGCGATCGCGGTCGAACCAACCCGGGTTGCGCGGATTGTAGCGCATGATCTTCGAGTAGAGCACATACGCCGCCGGCGCCAGCGCCATCGGCGTTCCCGGATGCCCGGAGTTCGCCTTCTGCACGGCGTCCATCGACAGCGTGCGGATGGTGTTGATAGAAAGCTCTTCCAGGGACGCTCCCCCCCGCCCTTCGGAATCAGCCACTTTTTTATCTCCCGGTACTGGATATGAGTTCTTGAGGCATCGCCCTCAGGCGAACAGAAAGATTCATCTCCGCGGATCGGCCCGGCCGCATCCGCACACGATACACACTCGGGCCCTCAAACCGCCCATCACATGAGTGAAATAAATTCCAGACTGGAATGAAACGGGTCCGTGGGCTACTCCCCTTCCGGACCAGCCGACATTTCCGTCTTCCGCCGCTCAATGGTCCGGAGCCAACCTTCCAGGGCTTTCACCACATCGGCCGAATGAGCCGTGGAAGAAGATGCTGATTTATTATCGTCTTCGGAGGCTTCGGGCAAGCTCTCTCCGGCATCCCCCCCGATTTCCTCTTCCAGAAACCGGATTTGAGACTCCAGCCAGGCGGAATGCCCTCCCAGCCTCTCGGCCTTCCGGCAAAGGTCGAGCGCCTGGCGGAACGCCCCTTCCTGGATATACGCATCAACGATGTCGCGCAGCATCGAATCGGCCTCGGCGGCGTGCGCAACCTCCTCGGCAAAATCCAGGCCCTGCTCCCCGAGCAACTCCCCGGAGGCTTCGAGACCTATCCCCTCGGACAGTTCCTCGGCAAATTCCAGGTTCGCCCCGCCCCCGGCGGTGGCGGCGCCTTCTTCCGGCTCACCCTGTATCTCGCCAGCCGGTTCATCGATAACCGGCTCCTCGAGCTGATCGCCCATCATCTCTTGCGCAATCTCGCCGACGGGCTCCGTCGCTTCAGCCTCAGCGGGAAGTTCGGGCTCGCCCCCTTCACCGGAAAGGGTCTCTTCCTCGGCTGCGGGGGCTTCTTCCATTCCACCAGCTTCTTCTTCCGCCGAAATTTTTTCTTCGGCTGATGGCTCTTCTTCGGCTGATGGCTCTTCTTCGGCTGATGGCTCCTCTCCCGCCTCGGCGAGCATGGCGTCGATATCAATCTCATCGTTGCCCAGCGCCTCTTCGGCGAGCACTTCTTCCGGGACTTCGGCGGCCGGCTCATCCAAGGCTGCGGCTTCATCGCCCGCACCGGGCTCAGCCATCACCACATCGACCGTCACTTCATCGGCCTCGCCCTCACCGGCCCCTTCTTTAATATCGATCTCAACCTGCGCCGCTTCGTCATCCACCAATATGTCGACGGAAACTTCATCGTCGGCCGAATGCTCTTCCTCGGCTGATGGCTCTTCCTCGGCTGATGGCTCTTCCTCGGCTGATGGCTCTCCCCCCACCTCGGCGAGCATGCCGTCGATATCAATTTCATCGAGGGCCATCTCATCACCGGGGGCGGGTTCTTCCAGAGATCCCAGGCCGTCCCCATCCGGGGCGTCTGCCACCTCTTCTCCCTCCTGGCCGAACTGCCCCTCCAGTTCGGAGATTTTCTCGCGATATCCCTCGTTGTCGGGCTCCTCTTTCAAAAGCTGGCGGTACACCTCTACCGCTTTATCGACATGCCCTTGGGAGACATAAAGCTCGGCCAGCGAAGGGGTCGGGACGGCTTCGACGGATTCCTCCAGCGGCGCTTCGTCTCCCCCGGCGGCCACCTCTTCCGGGGACAGCGCGGGGACACCCTCTTCGATCACCAGACGCGCCGCCTCGTTCGCCGGATCGAACATGCCGATCGCCACCAGCGCGCGCCGGGCGCCCTCCTCGTCACCCTCCCGTCGGCGGCAGTCCATGAGGAACTTCTGCGCGGTCAGGTTCCAGGGCGTTTTTTCCACCACCTTCTCCAGCTCGGAAGCCGCATCCTCGATCTGATCTTTCGCGAGATAAATCTCGCCGAGAAGAACGCGGGGGGCCAGATACGCGGGATGATTCGCGAGCCCGTCCATCAGCAGGGAGATCGCCCGATCGGCCTCGCCCTGCTCCCACACCAGACTGGCGAGCGGGAAGAAAACGGCCGAGGTGGGGTCGTCCTCCAACTGCTTTTCGAATGCCTGGATGCTGGCTTTCAAATTTTTCGGGGATCGGGCCATCGGCTTCTGCTGATATCCGGGAAAGGGGCAAACATCCCGCCACGGCGGCGGGCTCCTTGAAACACTTTGCCTCGTCAGGGACCGAAAATCAATCCTTTACACACCCGCACCGCCTGCATCCTTTACCCTCTGGTCCACCTGTCAGTATACTCGCGGAAACCGTTCCGGCGCAGACCCAATCCCTTGCATACCCAGGAGAACCATCGCGGCATGATTCAGATCGGCATCGACGCCGGAGGCACGTTCACGGACTTCTGGCTGACCGGCGCAGACGAAACTCTGGCTCCGCTGGCAACTCCGGGCTTCATGCACAAAACCCCGTCCACCCCCGACGATCCTTCCCGCGCCGTCATTCAGGGCATCGGCGAGATGGCCGCCGCCCGGGGAATGCCGGCAGAAGAGCTCCTCGATAAAACCTCTCTCATCGTTCACGGCACGACGGTGGCGACGAACGCCGTTCTCACCGGAAGGGGGGCGCGCGCGGGGCTGATCACAACGCGCGGATTCCGCGACGTGCTCGAAATGCGCCGGGGCTGGCGCGAGGAGTTTTTCAACAACAAGCGCCCGCTTCCAAAGCCGCTCATCCGCCGTGCGCTCCGGCGGACGGCCGCGGGCCGCCTCGACGAAAACGGGGGAGAGCTCGAGCCGCTCGACGAAGCCGCCGTGCGCAAGGAAGTCGCCTGGCTCAAGGACGAAAAGGTCGAGTCGGTGGCGGTTTGCTTTATGCACGCCTGGGCGAATCCCGAACATGAAAAAAGAGCGGCTGAAATCGTCCGCGAGGAATTTCCCGAGGCGTTTCTGACCGTCTCCTCCGATCTTCATCCCCAAATCCGGCTCTATGAACGGGTGAGCACCTGCGCCTTCAACGCCTTTGTCGGACCCATCATCGGAAACTACCTAGAGAAGCTCGAAGCCTCTCTCCGCAACCTCGGTTTCAGCGGGGCGTTTCTCATCATGGGATCGCACGGCGGCGTGATGAGCGCCCCCCTCGCCGTTCGAAGGGCGGCGTCCACACTCCTCTCCGGCCCGGCGGCCGCGCCCGTCGCCGCCTCCCAGGTGGCCGCCCCGCACGGCGTGGAAAACTACATCGTCACCGACATGGGGGGGACCAGCTACGACGTCGCGCTCATCCAGGGCGGTCAGCCGCTCGTCTCCCAGGAAAGCTGGCTGGGCGGCCTGCGCATCGCCCTTCCCTCGCTCGACATCCACACCCTCGGCGCGGGTGGCGGGAGCATCGCCTGGACCGATCCGGGCGGCATTCTCCACGTCGGGCCCCAGAGCGCGGGCGCGCGCCCCGGCCCCGCCTGCTACGGACATGGGGGAAGCGAGCCCACCGCGACGGATGCCTGCCTCGCGCTCGGCTACATCGACCCGGATTATTTCTTGGGCGGAAAGATGAAACTCGATCCAGAGGCCGCCCGCGAGGCCATCCGCCGGGGCGTGGCCGAGCCGCTGGACATGACGGTGGCGCAGGCCGCTCTCGGCATCTACGAGATCATCTGCGTCCAGATGGCCGCCGGCATCCGGGAGGTCACCGTCCGCCGGGGGCTCGACCCGCGCGATTTTCTCATGCTCGCCGCCGGTGGCGCGGGGCCCTTGCACGCCAACTTCATCGCGCGCGAGCTGGGCATTCCGGCCCTCATGGTGCCGAGCGATTCCGCCGTCTTCTGCGCGTCGGGCATGCTCGCCTCGGACCTCAAGCACGATCTCGCGGTGAGCTGGCGGGTGCGCTTCGACACCCTGAAGGCGGGCGAACTGGCCCGGCGGCTCTCGTCGCTGCGCTCGGAAATTCGCGACGTTCTCGCCGGCCAGGGCGTCTCTGCCGAGAAAATGTCGTTCGAGCCCGGGATGGACATGCGCTACCTCGGGCAATACCACGAGGTGAGCGTCCCCCTGCCCGCCGAGGCGATCGACGCGCCCGATCTGGCGGACGCCCTCCGCCGCTTCCATGAGCGGCACGACGCCCTGTACGGCTACGCCACCGCCGACATGCCGGTGGAGGGCATCACGATCCGCATGAGCGGACGCGGGCACACCGACAGGCCCGAGGTCAGGCCCCAGCCGCTCGGGGGACCCGAAGCGGATCACGCCCGCAAGGGGGAGCGCCCGATCCATCTCCCCGGCGCGGCGGGGAGGGTCGCGGCGGCGGTGTTCGATGGAGAGGCGCTGCGCCCGGGCAACCGGCTACGGGGGCCCGCCATCGTCGAGCGGCCCAACACGACGGTACTCGTCCTGGACGGTCATGAGCTCGCCTGCGGCGCCTGGGGTCACTGCTTCATCTGGCCGGAGGAGACGGCGGACGAAATGCGAGCAAAATTTTTATCGGCGTTCCTGTCAACCCCGGGAGCGGCTTCGGGATGAGTGAAAAAGATTCGGCCGGCGGCATCGACCGCATTCTCGCCTCGGTCCTCCAGCGGCGTCTCCGCTCCATCACCGAAGAGATGGCGCTCACCCTGCTCCACACCACTCGCTCGCCCATCCTCTCCGAGGGGCGCGACTTCGCCACAGGCGTCTACTGGGCGAACGGAGACATGCTCGAACAGACGGAATACACCGCCCTGCTCGGCTTCGCCCTCCAGCCCTCCCTGAAAGCCTGCATCGAATATTTCGGGGACGACATCCGGCCCGGCGATGTGATCTTTCATAACGATGTTTACCAGCAGGGAAACCAGATCAACGACCTGGGCGTGTTCAAGCCCGTCTTCTTCGAGGGAAAGCTCGCCGCGTGGGCCGCCTGCAAGGCGCATCAGGCCGACCTGGGCGGAGGGGCGCCCGGCGGCTACAACCCGGACGCCACCGAGATCTGGCACGAGGGAATGCGCGTCCCGCCGCTCAAGATGTGGGAAGGGGGGAAGCTCCGGCGCGATGTTTGGGATTTCATGTTCGCCAACTCGCGGCTCGACATCGTCGCCGAGGACGTGAAGGCCTGCGCCGGCTCGTGCACAGTGGGCGAGCGCCGGCTCCTCGAGGTGCTCTCGCGCTACGGGCGCGGGGTGTTCGACCGCCACGTCGTCTTTATCATGGACGGGGCCGAGCGGATCATGCGGGGCGAGATCGCCTCGATGCCGGACGGGGAATACGAGGGCGAATCCTTCCTCGCCAACGACGGTGTCCAGGAGGGCGTCCGCCACCCGGTGAAGTGCAAGGTGACGATCCGGGGCGAGGAGATCGCGTTCGACTACACCGGCTCGGCAGGGCCGACGCCCGGCTACGCGAATGCGCCCCTTCACGCCGCGACGAGCGGCCTCATGATCGCCGTCCTGATGAACGTGGACCCGCAGATTCCCCACAACGCGGGCATCCTTCGCCCACTTCAAATGATCTTTCCGGAAAACTCGATGCTGAACGCCGAGTTCCCCCACGCGACGAGCTACGGCAACCACCTCACCCATCAGATATGGGATGCCGCCGTGAAGGCGCTCGCGCAGGCCATCCCCCACCGCGTCACGGCCGGGTGGAACAAATGCTACTGGGGAAATTCGAGCGGATTCGACGAGCGCAACGGCCGCCGCTACGTGGATTTTTTCCTCTTCGCGATGAAGGGAGGATCGGGCGCCACGGAAGGACTGGACGGAATGAACCACATCGGAACCGTCATGACCGGCGGCGCCATGACCGCCCAGGACCCCGAGATGCACGAAGTCCAGACCCCCCACCGCCTCCGTCACTTCGAGTACGAAGCCGACTCCGGCGGACCGGGAAGGTGGCGCGGCGGGCTTGGTGTCCGATCCGAGTGGAAGATTCTCGCCCGCGACGCGAAGGTCATCCTGTTCGGACAGCAAACAGAGCCCGGCGAGGAGCCCTTCGGCCTCCTCGGGGGAAAACCAGCCGGTCTCAACACCGCCAAACTCACTTTTCCGGACGGAAGGGAGCGGCATATCAAGGGGCACGAGGTATTCCCGGCCGCCGACGGCGTCCTCATCGAGATGACGGCTTCCGGCGGGGGCGGATACGGCGACCCCCGGCTGCGGCCGGCCGAGACCGTGCGCGAGGAAGTGCGTGACGAGATCATCTCAATCGAGTCGGCCCGCCGTGACTACGGCGTCGCGCTCAACCCCGAAACACTCGAGATCGACGAGGCGAAAACAGCGCAGCTTCGGAAGGGTACCTGAGCCAGGAGAAAACACGCATGGACTACGAACTGAAGGGCAAGGTTGCGATCATCACCGGCGGCACGAGCGGCATCGGGCTGGAGACGGCACGCATCTTCGCCGAAGGCGGCGCGAAGGTGACCATTACCGGGCGGGATGAAAACAAGCTCGAAAAGACGGTCGAGGAACTTCGAGAAAACGGCGGGGAAATTTTGGGGGTCCGGGCAGACCTGAGCGAGCTCGGCGATCTGGACCACA
>CAMYJL010000188.1 GCA_947258645.1 uncultured Nitrospinota bacterium | reverse complement strand
CGGAGATTGAGCCGCCATAAGCCGATCCGACAAAAGCAATGCTTGCTGCGGCGGCGACAAGAAATACTTTACTCAAAATTTTGGTGCGCATTTTTTCTCCTCTCAAACGAGTGTTTGTTGCCCTACCGGCCAATATCCAAAAAACGTACCCAGAGACAGCCATCTTGACTGGGACGAACGAAACGTCCCCAACTTGTTAACCGGAAAATATGCAAAATTTGTTCCTGGAAATATCCATCCAGGTTGGAGGTGGGAGCGAAACACTTTCGATTTGTTGATCGGTCATATGTGAAAAAGCTTGGTCCCTTTTTAATTCAGAACGATATCCCGTCTCACTGGTCGTTCTTCCTACAGAAAGGCCATCATAACCGTTAAAAAAAATCAGAAACGCTCGCTCCTACTAAACCCGCTTCCGGATTATGAACAAACTAATTATCAGTGAAATTAAAATCAGCGCTGCATGAAAAAAAACCAATTCGATCAATGGGCTCGAGGCTTCGGGAACCACAGGAAATTTGGCCGGTGAGTGCTTAGACCATATTGCGCATCCTGATTCGGACGCACACTGTGCGAGTCCCGCACATATCCGCTTCCCTTATTCTCTTCATTCCTTCTCCGAAATTGCTCTTTGTCCAACTGAATCAATCACTTTGAATCTTCTGGCCTTTTCCTCCTTGAGGGTACAGAAAGTGCTTAGATGATTATTGTGCAGAACTCGCTCTGTGTATCCGAATTTCACACGACCGACCGGAGAATGGGCATAGCAAGAAGATGGGTTTGGGTCTGCAGGATTACCACTACCGTTTGTCTGTCACTGACGAAATGAAACATCGACTCAGAGATTTGGAGTTGGAAAAACTTGGGAACATCTAGCCGAATCTTGTGGAGAGTTTACCTCTTGCTCTTTGTCGGGATCGTGGCCTACGACTGGTCGTGGCCAAGGACGTCGTTTCTCGCCCAGAAATCGCCATCTCAAAAGGGTAAGCCTGTCACCAAACTGCATTCCGGAAAACGTCTGATTTCCGACCTCGGCTGCCCCGTCTGTCACAATTTGCCAGGTCTCAAAACAACCATACGGGAAGAAGCACCGAATCTGACGTTTGAAGGAGAGATGGTCCGCCCCGAATGGCTTTTTGCGTTCTTAAAGGACCCCACGAGAATTCGTCCGGCAATCAAGGGTCGAATGCCGGATTTCCGTCTTAGTGACCGCGAGGCGCTCGCCCTGACCAAGTACCTGATGACACGACGCGACGGCCTGCCCAAACCACCCTCTTCGGTTCGTTACCAGGGAAAGCCCAAACCCGGGATCGTTGCCATCGCAAAAAAACTGACCAGCAAGGACTACTTCGACTGCTTCAGTTGTCATCTGATGAATGGTCGGGCGCCTGCCGGAAAACCGGAAGAATGGGGGCCGGATCTGGGCCGGATCCGTCACCGGTTTCGGCCTGATTTTTTCCTGAAATGGCTTCGAGATCCAAATAAATACAGACCCAAAACGAAAATGCCCGGGTTCTTTCTCGACGAGGAATCCGGGCCTGATGACATTCTAAAAGGAGATGAATTACGCCAGATGGCGGCCTTGCGTGATTATTTGATGAGCCTGGGGCCACTCAAAATTGATCCCGCCTACAAGCGCGCCAAGGCCGCCAATCCAAGGGTCCGGCTCTCGGAGGGACGCCGTCTGATGGTTCGCCTGAACTGCGTCGGCTGTCACCAAATTTCCGGCCTGCCGCGTGGAAAGCGAATCGGGCCGAACCTCGCCCACGAAGGGAGCCGCGTGCGCCGCGGCTGGCTCGTGAAATTCCTGACCAATCCAGATGTGATCAAACCGGAGTACGCATTAATGGCAACCGGAAAGGGAGCCCCACCCCGGATGCCATCTTTCAATCTGACACCTCAAGAAGTGGCCTCCATCGCGGATTACATGGGGAAATCGCTTGTTGATCCTCAGGCCAAAGGTTCACCCGGCCCAGTCAAGCCTTCGAACAAAGTCATCCGCCGAGGGGAGTTGCTCTTCACGAAAAAGTTCTGCAACAACTGTCATCGCATCAAGAAAAAACCGGGAGGTATCGGCCCCGATTTAACCCATGCCGGCAGGCGCCTCAAACCGCGGTGGACGGTGAATTTTATCCTCCGGCCTTCTCACTACTTGGACACCCGGATGCCTAACCTGAAGGTGAATATCGAAGAAGCCAAGGTCTTGGCCACTTTCATTCTAGGAACGAAACCATGATCAGGTGGGCAATACTGGTCTTGATTCTCGGCATGTTCCCCGTTCTCGGTGAAGCCCAAGAGACGTTGAAGACATCGAAGGTCCCGATTACCAAATCTTGTTTAAAATGCCATGACGATCTCCTGACCGATCGGTACATTCATGGCCCGGTGTCGGTGGGTGCCTGTCTGGCCTGTCATACTCCTATCGATAAGAAGACGATGAACGATCCCGAGAAACATCGGTTTAAGTTGGCCAAAGAGGAGCGGCAGCTTTGCTACACCTGTCACGAGCGGCGCATGGATAGCGAGAAGGTCGTGCATGGACCGGTCCGGTTTGGACTTTGCACTGCTTGCCACGATCCGCACCAGTCCCCTTACCGGTACCGGTTGAAGGCCTCTCCTCCCAGCAAACTCTGCTACCAATGCCACGACAAGGACAAGACAAAGGAAAAAGAGGTCCATGGCCCCGTGGCGGTGGGGGAATGCGTCGCTTGCCACGATCCACACACCTCGCCCCACCCTTACCGCCTCATCGCAGATGGACCAGACCTCTGCTACACATGCCACAAGGAGAAAAAAGCGGATTTCTCGGGCCGCCGCTTCGGCCATCCCCCCGCCAAAGCGGACTGCAGCAACTGCCACGATCCACACACCTCACCGTCGCAGTTCCGCCTGCACCGGGATGTGCCGAATCTTTGTTTCGGTTGCCATCCAGACAAAAAGGACCATGTCCTTTCGGTGAAAACGGAGCACGACGCCTACAAGATTCAAAAAAAATGCCTCAACTGTCACGACCCGCACTTTACGGATTACCCCAAGCAACTGAAGGACGTGCCCAAAAACTTGTGCCTGACCTGTCACAACAAGAAACTTAAGACCCCGAATGGCGAGATCATCAATATGAAAAAGTGGCTTGATGAAAACAACGACTGGCACGGCCCAATCCGCCAAGGGGACTGCCCCGCTTGTCACAACCCCCATGGGACGGACAACTTTCGCATGCTCAAGAAGCCATTTCCTCCTCTTTTTTACACTGGTTTCGCCCTGGACAAGTACGCGCTTTGCTTCCGGTGCCACGAGAAGACCCTGGTTTTAGACCGTTACACGACAACGCTGACCAACTTTCGAAACGGGGAGATGAACTTGCACTTTCACCATGTAAACAAAACCACGAAGGGGCGAACTTGCCGGGCGTGCCACGAACTGCACGCGAGCAATAATCCGAAGCACATTCGGGACTCGGTTCCTTTCGGGTCCTGGAACCTCCCGACAAATTTCCGAAAGTACAAGAACGGCGGCAAGTGCGCCCCAGGTTGCCATGTTCCCCGCGGATACAATCGAAAGAAAGCGGTCAAGAACCCCATCGACTATGAATCCTTTACTGCCGATTGAGAGGCATACCATGAGAAAGCCAAGTTCCCATTGCGTTGCGATCCTCCTGTTCATTCTCTTGGAATTCTTGCCTCTCTCGTCCTGGGCATTGGACGGGCTCGAGGTCGGGATGCGGGCGCCCGCCTTTACCCTGTCAACCCTAAATGGCCAAACCATTAATCTTAATGACTTCCAGGATGCGAAAGCGATTCTGGTCGTGTTTTGGGCCTCATGGAGTGCGTATGCGCCAGAGCTTCTGGACCGGGTCGAACGTTTACATAAAAAATACAAAGGTGGGGCACTCGTGATCCTGGGCGTAAACGTCGAGAACCAGCGGATGGGAGCAAAGGAGATCGCGGCGGCCTCGCAAACGGTCCAACAGCATGGCCTTACTTTTTCCACTTTACTAGATCGCGGGTTGAAGACATTCCGAGACTATGGGGTCATGGCAGTGCCATCCACCGTACTCCTGGACTCGAAGTACATCTTACGCGCTGTGTTGCCCGCCTACCCCCTGGCGGGACGCGAGGAATTTTTTGAGGCTGTCGAAGCGCTGGCTACGGGAAAGAAACTGAAGGCGCGGCGGGTAAACCGCGGTCCCAGGCCGGCTCCAAAGGCTGTCCGGTATTACAACCTCGGCCGGGCCCTCATTGGTCGGGGGATGACGGACGAAGCGGAATCGCATCTCAATAAAGCCATGGAGGTGGACCCTAAATTCGTTTTCCCACCTTTGCTCCTGGCCCGGCTATACCGGGAGCGGGCCGGTACGGAAGAGAGCATCGAGTTTCGGGGAAAGCGGTACGTCACTGCCACCTACCGTGCCGAACGAAAGGCGCTTTTGACCAAAGCGGAACGCCTCTTGGGGATTTGTGTCTCACTCGCCCCGAAGCAGCCGCTGGTCTTGCTCGAATTCGGCCAAACGAAGGTTGCGCAAGGTGATGTTGCGGAGGGGCGCCTTCATCTTACGAAGGCCATGAAAGCAGACCCCACACTCCCCTTGACATGGGCCCTTATGGGAGCGCTCGACCTTAGGGCGGGAAACAGGAAAAAGGCCGAGAGAGCGTTCGCAGAGGCGCGCCGGCTCAATCCCATGGACTTCCGAATCGAACTGACTTTGGCGGAGGCCTACGCGGCGAAAGGCGTTTTTCCCAAAGCGATCGCCAGCTACAAGCGTGCCTATAAACTCCTTCGCACAACGGAGGCGACACTATTCCAGTACTCCTATGGGAGATGAGCAGATGCGCTCGGAAAATCCCGAACCATATTCGGGAGTGACGCCTGAAAGCCCTCCGGAAAGAAGTCGAGAAGTTTGCCGATGGAGGCACTTGAGGCGCCTGTTGCACCTTGGGGCGATCTTGCTAGCCGGGGGTGCCCTTGCGGGCCTGGCCACAGTCACTCCGGTTTTTTTTACATCTGCTCAACATCATATGGTTCTCATTCCAGCCGGCTGGTTCATCCTCGGAAATGACTCCGGGGACATCGATGAAGCCCCGGCGCAGCGGGTATACCTGCCGGCCTATTTCATTGGGCGCACGGAGGTGACCAACCGCGAATATCGCGAGTATGACCCGTCTCATTCGTTTCCAGAGGGGGAAGAGGAGCACCCGGTCACCAATCTCAGTTGGAATGAGGCCCAGGGCTATGCGCACTGGGCGGGAAAGCGTCTGCCCACCGAATGGGAGTGGGAAAAAGCAGCTCGCGGGAGAAACGGGCGGCGATATCCATGGGGGAAGGAATATCAACCCAAATGGGCAAACACCCACGCAACCGGCCTCGGAAGGAAGACGCAGGTAGGAACATTTCCTCTGGACATCAGTCCCTTTGGGGTAATGGACACCGTCGGCAATGCAGCGGAATGGACCGCTTCCTGGTACACGCCGTACTTAAAGGGAGATGTCAATAACCCCGATTACGGAAAATTTTTCAAGGTCGTTCGAGGAACCTCATGGGACGGCGATTTCGACTGCGATGGACGGACAGCTTTCCGGAATTTCGCCCGACCCGGCTTCAGGCATCGGACAATCGGCTTTCGAGTCGCGCAGAATGCAGAATAAGGTGGAAGAAAAAAGGTGAATATCCATAATCGCAAATCGAAAAGTGGAGCACTCTGGGTGACAGTAACGCTGACGCTTTTCTTCAGCGGGTGGGATTTGTTCCATCCAGGTACTCCAGCTGCCGCCCTCAAGCCGCCCTTTTCGGAACAAAAGACGGCAAATCCTCGCCCTCCGGATCCAGCCAAGCTGGTAAAAATTCTCCGGGGATCCCAAAACACTCTGAGCCGAATGGCCGCTGCACGGGCTCTGGGTGAAAACCGAAGCTCCTTGGCCCTTCCGGCGCTTTTGAATGCCTTGAAGGATGACCGGATTTCGGTCCGTTGGTCCGCCGTTGAGGCACTGGGAGAATTGGGAAACTCCAAGGCTGTACCGCATTTGATAAAACTTCTGCAAAAAGAGGAAGCCTATCGATGGAATCGCCGGCTGGTTGTAAGCGCCTTGGGGAACCTGCGTGACCGTCGGGCGGTCCCGGCTCTTCTTCAGCAGTTGAAGAACGGCGATTCATTTCTCCGGAAAATCACCCTGTTTGCATTGAAAAAAATCGGCGACCCGAAGGCTTTTCTGGCGATGGTGGCGATGCTGCGGGATTCGGAGTTTTGGGTGCGCCGGACCACCCAACGGTTGCTTGTGGAATGGACCAAGGGCCATCTCAAAGGCCCCCCGCCTCGGGACCAAGCCGGATGGAAGCGCTGGTTCAAGCGGACGGGTTTTCCGCCACCAAATTCCCGCGTAATCAGAAAGGTGCGAAGATGAAACGTGGAGTGGGACTGACGATCGCAGGAGTGGCTTTTGTAATCGTATCGGCGGTATCCGCCAAAGGAGGAGAATGGGAAGGGGTGCGTCCGGGGGTGACCTCCTTCTCCCAGCTGCGTGATCGCCTGGGCGATCCCACCTCCAGATACCCCGACTCCGCCATTTTCCAGGGCCCTCGGAAACCTTTGCCCATCCGGATTACCACGGTGGTCGCGTACTTTCGCCCAGGGGGTGTCGTGGACAGCCTCATCCTGTTCCCCGAATGGGGGGTCACGAATGAGGACATTCACGAAGAAATGGGCAAAGGACAGATGATGACCTACGCGGGCTTTTTAAAGGTTTCGGGAAGACGGGTTATCGGGGCGGGGGATCGGCCGGACACCAAACTTCATTATCTTACCCTCGATACCCGAGTGGAACTGTTCAAAAAATCCCGGATACTGATCGCCTACGATGAGCGAGATCTCACTTCTGGCGCAGAGGTTGTGAAACTCATGGT
>CAMYJL010000187.1 GCA_947258645.1 uncultured Nitrospinota bacterium | reverse complement strand
ATTTACGCCCACGACGGCCAGGTCATCGCCCGGCTCTACCGGGAGCGCCGCGTGCCGATTCCTTTCTCGCGGATTCCCCTCCGGATGCGACAGGCCTTCCTCGCCATAGAGGACAGCCGCTTCTACGAACACCCCGGCGTGAGCTACCAGGACATTCTACGCGCGTTCGTCAGGAACCTGCGCGCACGCCGCTTCGTCCAGGGCGGCAGCACCATCACCCAGCAGCTCGCCAAGGTTCTCTTCCTGACCCCCGAGCGCACCCTCACGCGGAAGGTCCGCGAGGCCCTCCTCGCCCTCGAGATCGAGCGCCGTTTCACGAAGGATGAGATCCTCTCGTTCTACCTGAATCAGATATATCTCGGCAGCGGCGCCTACGGCGTCGAGGCCGCCGCCCGCAACTATTTCGGCAAGAGCGTCGGCCGGCTCACCCTGTCGGAAACCGCCCTGATCGCCGGAATGCCCAAGGCCCCGACGAAGTTCAACCCGCGCAACCACCCCGAGCGCGCAACCAAGCGCCGCCGGCTCGTCCTCCTGCGCCTGCGCGAACTGGGCCACATCACCCGCGAGCAGGAACTCGCCGCCGCCGAAGAACCGATCCGCCTCGCCCCCCTCGTCTCGAACGTCGCACCCGAGACCGGCTACTTCTTCGAGCGCATCCGCCGCCGCCTCTTGCAACGATACGGCTCCGCCCTTTACCAGAGCGGTCTACAGATTCACACCACACTCAACCTCGACCTCCAGCGCATCGCCCACGAGGCCCTTCTGAGCGGCATCGAAAACCTCAACCGCCGCCGGGGCTTCCTCCCCACCGGGAAACCGCTCAAGCGGCCTCCGCGCCTCGGCGACAAGTTCCAGTTTCGCGCCGCAGAAATTCTGGGTGATTTCGTCTACGGCACCATCGCGGGCTTCGAGGTGGAACTCCAACTTCCCCAGGGAACCGACCCCCGCCTCATGCGCGAGGGCGACCTCCTCCTCGGGCGCGTCATCAAGGTGGACAGCTCCCGGAAAAAGCTGATCCTCGAGCTGCAGGACACCGTACAGGGCGCCGTCGTCGCGATCGACGCCAAGACCGGCGCCGTTCGCGCCATCGTCGGCGGCACCAACTACCGCCGCTTCCAGTACAACCGTGCCCTTCAGGCCAAGCGTCAACCCGGCTCCGCCTTCAAGCCCATGATCATGGCCGCCGCCCTGTCCCAGGGCTACACGCCGTCCCAGATTCTCATGGACTCACCGTTCGTGCGGCGCATGCCGGGCACCCCCAAAGACTGGAAACCGCGCAACTACTCCAACCGCTTCTACGGGCCCGTCACCCTGCGGCGCGCCCTCGTCAAGTCCCTCAATCTGGCCACCATCAAGCTCCTCGACCAGATCAAGCCCGAGAGCGCCATCCAATTCGCCCGCCGGGTCGGCCTCCGCGCCCAGATGCACCCATTCCTCTCCCTCGCCCTCGGCGCGTTCGAGGTCACTCCCTTCGAATTCACCGCCGGCTACATCCCCTTCGCCACCGGCGGCATCTACGCCCGCCCCTACGACATCACCCGAATGACCGATGGCGCGGGCCGCCTCCTCGAAGAAAACGTCCCCGAGACCTACCGCGTCATTCCTGCCGAAACCGCCTATCAGATCCGATCCATCCTCCGCGGCGTCGTCACCGACGGCACCGCGCGCAAGGCCCGCAAGCTCCCCGGCTTCATCGCCGGGAAAACCGGCACTACCAACCAGTACCGCGACGCCTGGTTCCTCGGCTTTTCCACCGACCTCATCCTCGGCGTCTGGGTCGGCCGGGACAACAACAAGCAGATGGGCTTCCGTGCCTCCGGCGGCTCGGCCGCCCTCCCCATCTGGATAGATGTCATGAAAGGCTGGCTCGCCAAACACAAGAGCACCGACTCGACGCCCCCGCCTCCGCCCGGCGTCACCCTCGTCAAGATCGACGAGCGCACCGGCCTCCTCCCCTCCAAGGCCTGCCGGGGCCAGATCGTCACGGAAGCCTTCGTCCAGGGAACCGAGCCCACCGAGCGTTGCCGCCCCAAGAACACCCGCAAGCGCCTGTTTGGCGGCGGGTAGCCCCCCCACCACTCCGTATCCACCCCGAAGCCATTAAAAAAAATTCATTTTTTTGGGAACATTTTCGAAGATTAAGTGTTTGTCATCCAGCTTTTTGGGGACTATTTGTTCCGATTGACGACAGGTCATATCTATTTGATTTAACTTGCCTCAACGATTTTCCGCTTTTAGGTGTCACTACAGTTAGCACTTTCCCCAAATGACTCTCTTCCCGAAAACACTTGGAACCCCCCGGGGTTCCCGCTGATTCGCGAATTCCCACCCGTGGCCCGGTATTTGCTTATCCATTACCCAAATTTATCAGTTTGCTTACTCATAAGCTCTGATTTTCAACATTCGCCTGTAGGGGGGAAGTCCAACTATGTCGCCTTGGATACAAAGAACGTTAAGGTTATGGGGCGCTGTTTACCTCATTGTCGTGCTGGCGGGATTCGGAACAGCCGCTTCCGCCGCTCTCGCACCCGTACCAGCTCCGCTTTCGGGGGTTACGGTTCCAGAGCCGGACAATCTTTACGAATTCGTCAAGTCGAAGAAATGGGCCATCATTCTTGGAAAGGCCTTTTTCTGGGACATGCAGACGGGCAGCGACGGAATACAGGCCTGCGCCAGCTGCCACTTCAACGCGGGCGCGGATGTGCGGATCAAGAACACGCTCAACCCGGGGCTGAACGGGGTTTTTGGTTGGGAAAATGTTCGAGCTGACCGGCCGTGTGAACGAATTCCCACCGGCGCGAACTATCAGCTCACGGGGGGAAACGTGGTCGGTATCCCGAGTGAATTTCCCCTCTCTAAGGCATTTGGGGCTACGAATCAATGTGATACGGATGACAACGTGGGTTCGCAGGGCGTGGTCGGGCATACGTTCATCGCCATCTCCAAAAAGGGCGACGTGGACCTCGGCATCGAGTCCGCCGACGATACCCCTTTCCACTCAAACGGCTTCAACACGCGGCGGGTCACGGGAAAAAACACGCCGACCATGATCAACGCCGTCTTCAACATGCGCAACCTCTGGAACGGCCGGGCGATGCCGAACTTCAACGGGCAGACTACGTTCGGCTCGGTGGACACGGCGCCTTTTGTCGTGAAGCGGCATCACGGAAAACTCGTCGAGACATCCGTCATGATCAACAACGCCAGCCTGGCCTCCCAGGCGGTCGGCCCCCCTCTCGACAGCAACGAGATGTCTTGGGAAACCCGGCGGTTCCCTGATCTGGCCCGGAAGCTGCTCCACCTGCGTCCGCTGGGCAAGCAAAAAATCTCCAAGCATGACAGCGTTCTCGGCCCCTACGCCAACCGGCTAAAAGGCTACAAGGGGCTGAAATTTACGCACACCTACAGAAAACTCATCAAGAGAGCATTCAAAAACAAATGGTGGGGTGGAAGCTTCTTCGCCAGAGTCTGCGTCCCGAAACCCGGCGTGGCAGGCACCCCGTATGTGGATAAAAAGGGAAAGTGCGGCAGCTACGACGCCTTCACCCAGATGGAGTTTAACTTCGCCCTCTTCTGGGGCCTCGCGATTCAGCTTTACGAGGCCACCCTCGTCTCGGATCAGACGCCGTTCGACATTTGCGCCGCGACGGCGGGGACCGATGAGGCCAAGCTGGCGTGTCTGGACTCTTTGGATACTGCGGGCGCTGGCTGGAGAGCAGGGCTGGAAGTATTTCTGACCGAGGGCGTGCCGGCGGACCCGAACGCCAATCCTCCTGTCCAACGTGTGATCGGCGGAACCTGCTTCGGTTGCCACCGGGGGCCCATGCTCTCGGGCGCCTCTATCATGGATATTCAGGATAAAGGCGGACTGGCCGGCAAGCTTCCGCTGATCCCCGCGAACAACCCGGGCGGCGAAGACGTTGGCCTCTACGACCTGGGCTTCGCCAACGTCGGCGTTGCGCTCACCGATCATGACCCCGGCATCGGCGGGTTTTTCCCCGGCACCACCATTCCTCTCTCTTTCTCGGGGGGTTTGACGACCTCAAAGTTCCCGCCTCTGGACGAGACCACGATCATCTGCGATGAGAACGCGCCGAACGCGCCGGGTGGTATCCACGATGGCCTGGATTGTTTTAAATCTCCCGAGATGGATGTGGATCTGGCCATGTCTCCGGGCGCGTTCAAGACGCCGGGGCTTCGCAACCGCCTGTTCACCGGCCCGCACTTTCATAACGGCGATGCGGATAACCTGGGCGGCGTCGTGGGGTTCTATCGGGGTCAAGGAAACGGCAACCCCACGAAGGACCCGCGGCTGGAGAAAATCGTCATGCCGTTTGGTCCCGGCGGCGGGGGACCGGCCGCAGCCGATCTCATCGCTTTCCTGGAGGGAGCCCTGGTCGATCCCCGGGTGCAATTCCAGAAAGCGCCGTTCGATCACCCGGAGCTTTGCGTCCCGCACGGGCACGACGACATTACGGGTGAAACCATCCTCAAGCATGTCGAGGCCACCGGCGAATACGGCTCCGACAAGCCGCTCGTCACCTTCGACGAGATGCTGGCGGGCCACAACGGCCAGCCCGAGGTCCTGGACGGAAAAGCCAACACGCTCCAGGAGAATTGTCCCGACTACATGCTGCCCCAGAAATATTCCAAGAAGCACCCGAAGTTCCCCAAGTTCCCTGACTTCGGGGGTTTCGGAAATCACGGGAATTTCGGAGATCATGGGATTCCCAACTAAATGAAATAACCGCACAAGCATTATCGCCATGGAAAGTTGAGGTCAGCCGCCCCCATCCCGCTTCGGCGAGGTGGGGGCGCGTTCTTCATTTTCGGCAAACCCCATCCACCGGCCACGGCTGATTTTCTCTTCCCCCCCCTCCCGACGGCGTCTGTTTAACGGCGGGGAAAACCGCACTCCCGCAAGATTCCAGAGATTTGAACCCCCTGAAAACCTGCTCTATATTAAGGACTGTTTAGTCTTATTATTTGGACCTCTCCTTCCCCCCTTCTGGAGGATTCCCCCATGTCCACCACTTCCCCATTGCGCGTCGGCCTCGTCCTGCCCGAGTCCCGTTTCGGCGAGGACGAGTGGCAAAACGCCGAGGCGGCCATCGCCTACGCCGATGAGGCGGCCAAGGAGGGCGCCCAGCTCCTCCTTTACCCCGAGGGCTATCCCGGCCCCATGACGGGGCCGCTCGACAACCCGAAGTTCCCCTTCGACCCGGTCGAGGAGCTCAAGAAAAAAGCCAAAGAGCACGCCATGTACATCATCGCCGGCAACGTCACCGAGAGCGAGATCCCGGGCGCGCACCTCCTCACCCTCCGCCTCCTCAGTCCCGAGGGCGAGGAGATCGCCTGCTACCTCCGCCAGCAGCCCGACACCCCGCCGCTCAACGCCTACCTCTACGGCGGCAAGGGCCACCTCCTGCCCGGCAAAAGCCCCTGCGTCGTCGAGACCGAGTTCGGAAAGCTCGGCCTTCAGATCTGCAGCGAGCTCTGGGTGCCCGAGCTCCCGCGCCTGCTCATGCTCCGCGGCGCGGAGGTCATCGTCTCCCCCATCCACGGAAGACACAGCCAGACCGGCTTCGCCTTCACCGACACCTGGCGGTGCATTGCCCGCGCCCGCGCGGCCGAAAACCTCTTCTACGTTCTCACCACTCAGAACCTCTACGTCGGTGAGCACTTCAACTACAAGACCCAGATGTCCGCGGGCGCCGTCGTCGCCGGACCCGAGCGGATGGAGGCCGAGCTCGCTGAACCGGGCGTCCTCGTCTGCGACCTCGACATGGAGCGCCTGCGCTACCTGCGCACGCGCAACTTCGACGAGGAGAACCTCTCGAAGCCGGACGACCCCGAGTGGATCCCCGTCGGCTGCCGTCCGGGCCAGATCTACGAGCGCTACCCCGCCCTCTACAAGGAGCTCTCCGCGCCGAGCCCCTATTCCTACGACTACGAATACTGGCGCGAGGGCGACCTCGACGCCTGGATTTCCGAGTACGACCGCATCTATCAGGGCGACTACAAGCGCATCCTCGAAAAGTACGGCGCGCCGTTTCAGTTCAAGGAGAACTAAGGCGGCGATACCACCCGCCGCTGGAAGGGTTATATGATAAGCGCATGCCTGCCTTTTTCTCTTCATTTGGCGGGGCCGAACTGCTGGCCGTCGCCTCATCGCTGAGCTTCACGGTCACGCTCATCGCCCTGCGCAAGGGAATGCAGACGGGCACCCCCCTGGCCGCCGTCCTCACCATCAACGCCATCGTGAGCGGCGGGGGGCTCGCCATCGCTCTCTTCCGGGGGACGCTCCAGAGCTCTTCCCTCGTGCCGCTCCTCTGGTTCGCCGCCATGGGCGCCGTCGGAGCCGGCGCCGGCTCGATATGCCGCATGGTGGCCGCCGTGCGCATGGGGCTCGGCCCCTCGACGCTCGTCGCCTCCACCACCCCCCTGTGGGGCACGCTTCTAGCCATCCTTGCGCTGGGGGAGGAACCCACCGCCCGGGTCTGGGTCGGCACGCTGTGCATTGTCGGGGGGGTTTCGCTGATCACGCTGGCGAGAGAGCGGGAGAGCATCTCGTTCCGCGACTGGTTCCGGGGGGCGCTCATCTATCCGGTCGTGGCCTCGTTCGTCTACGCCATCGCCCCGGTGTTTACGAAATTCGCCTACGCCCACCAAAAAACGCCGATGGCCGGTCTGGGCGTCGCGTTCGCCGTGGGGGGCGCCGTGCTGCTCGCCGCGAAACCGCTCCTCCCCGGGGGCGGGATGATCCGCGCCACCCGGAAGAGCCTTCTGCTGTTCATCTTCGGCGGGGTGTTCAACCTCATCGCCGCCATCTGCTTCATGACGGCCCTGACTTTCGGCAACCTCTCCTCGATCCTTCCCGTCAGCCGCCTCACGCCCCTCTGGGTGGTGCTGTTCAGCCCCCTGATCCTCGGTAAGCTGGAGCGCCTGACCTGGCTCCTCTTTTTCGCCGCCC
>CAMYJL010000186.1 GCA_947258645.1 uncultured Nitrospinota bacterium | reverse complement strand
TATGAAGCTGCAAAGGGAGCTGAGGCCGTCATCATTGTAACTGAATGGAATGAATTCAGAAACCTGGACCTTGCGAAGATCAAAAAGGCTGCAAAAGGGAATTATTTCTTCGACCTCAGAGAACGAGTTCGCGGGCCGTGTTTTCCGGCCAGAGACTTTCCCGCAAATTACGATCGCTATTTTCGGGCTGGTCAGCGTACTTCTTGCAGGAAACGCGCTCAGGGAGAAGGGAACGCCCGAGTTCATGCCTGGATCGAGCAGACGGTCTTCCTTTCAGGCTTTTTTTGTTTTCATCCTTGCTGTGGTTTATGTCTACGCCCTTGAGTGGTTCGGGTTTCACCTGACCTCGCCAATATTCCTGGCCATTCTCATCATATTCTTTGGTACGAGGGACTGGCGTTTCGTCGCCCCGGTGGCGCTGTTGACGCCAGTTGTAATCGAGCGGTTTTTCTGGTTTTCCTTCAAGGTGATCCTGCCCGAGGGCGAATTGTTTGCAGGAGCGTCTTAAATGGAACAGGTTTTTGAAGCCATTTGGCAGGCGATCACTCTCCAGGCGCTGACCATGGTCGCGCTCGGTGTTTTTGCAGGTATTACCGTGGGTGCGATACCGGGCCTGACGAGTGTGATGGCGATTGCCGTCCTGGTTCCCTTTTCGTTTTTCATGGCGCCGATAAATGGCATCCCGTTCTTGTTAGGGATTCACAAAGGCGCCCTTTTCGGAGGCTCGATTCCTTCCGTCCTGATTAACACGCCGGGCACGGCGGCGGCGGCGGCCACCTCTTTCGACGGCTATCCCCTGGCACAAAAGGGCGAGGCCAAGAGCGCCATCCAGATGGCACTTTACTCATCGACGCTGGGCGACACTTTCAGCGACATCGTTCTTATCGTCGCGGCTTTTCCGCTTGCCGCCGTGGCGCTGCTCTTCGGGCCGACCGAGTTCTTCGCCCTGATGGTGATGGGGCTGACGATTATCTCCGCCGTGACGGGTTCTTCGGTTTTGAAGGGCTTGCTCTCGATGCTCATCGGCATCCTCATTGGCCTCATCGGCCAGGACATCATCTCGGGCGCGGAGCGCTTCACCTTCGGCATCGGTAACATCATGGATGGTGTTGGAACCGTTCCCATGCTCATCGGCCTGTTCGCCGTCAGCGAGGTGCTGGTCCAGTCCGAAAAGAAGCTCTCCGAGCTTTCCAACAAACCCGAAACGGCCCACCTCAAGGGGGGCAAATCGCTCGATTTGAAGGAACTTGTCAACGCAAAATGGACCATCATGCGCTCCTCGTTAATCGGCACTGCCGTCGGCGCCATTCCGGGCACCGGCGCTGCCATCGCCACCTTCATCAGCTACGCGCTGGCAAAACGCGGGTCCAAGAACCCTGAGGAATTCGGCAAGGGAAGCTACGAGGGGGTTGCCGCCGCGGAGGCATCCAACAGCGCGGTGGCGGGGGCGGACCTGATTCCCACGCTGGCCTTCGGCATCCCGGGCAGCGCCTCGGCCGCCATTCTGATGGGCGCGTTCATGGCCCAGGGCTTGAGACCGGGGCCTAGTCTTTTTCAAGAGCATGCCGCGACCATGTATGGAATCTTCACACTGCTATTAATCGGCAACCCCATTATGTTGCTTCAGGGCAAGCTACTGACCCCCCTGTTTGCCCGAATCGTCACCATTCGCCAGTCGATTCTCGTACCCATCATCCTGCTTTTCTGTGTTGTCGGTGGCTTCATTTACCAGAATAGCATCGAGGATGTGAAAGTTGCTCTGTTATTCGGCTTGTTCGGATTCGGTCTTCGCAAGTTGAATTTTCCGCTGGCGCCTCTTGTCATCGCCTACATTCTCACCGCCTCGGCGGAGGAGTCGATGAAGCAGGCACTGGTACTCTCGGATGGCGATTTTACCGTCTTTTTGACCCGGCCGATTTCGGCCTTCTTTATTTTCCTTAGTGTAGCGCTTTTGGGAATGGCGGTTTGGAAAAGGCCTTGGGCCCACTAACAAGCCGCCTTCACTGACAGGGGAGGAGGACAAAATGCTGAAAAGAGGGATTTTATGGGTGGGGGCCATGGCCGCAGCCGTCGTGCTCGTAGCAGCGCCCCAGGCCGAGGCGGCGAAATATCCGATTAAGCCCATCAAGGTGATTTTGGCTACCGGTGCGGGGGGCTCGCACGACATGCACTGCCGCGCGGTAGCGAGCGTGATTCACGAATACCTGGGACAGCCTTTTCTGTGCACGATCCGCGGCGGCGCCGGCGGCAAGATCGGCATGACCGCCCTCAAGCGCTCGAAGCCCGACGGCTATACCATCGCTCTCGGCTCGAACTCCCATTTCGGAATCGCTCCCCACGCTCGCGACATGGGTTTTGATCCCAAAACAGATTTTATTCCGATTTTCCAGGTCAATGGTTCCCCATTTATGCTCGTGACGAAAAGCACGACTCCATGGAAGACTTATAAGGACCTGATCGACGACGCCAAAAAACGCCCCGGCAAGATTTCGATCTCCTCGAACGGCGCCTGGGGCTCAAGCCATCTGGGTATTATACAGATAATGCGGGCCGCCAATGTCAAGTTCAAGCACGTGCCCTTCCGGGGCGGCGGCAAAGCCTGGCAGGCCATGTATGGTGGCCACACGGATTTAGGTTGGGCCAACGTCACTACGGGCGGTACTCTGGGCCGGATCAAGAGCGGTGATCTTACCCTGATCGCCACGGCGTCCAAAAAGCGCATGCCTGAGTTTCCCAATCATCCCACCTTCTATGAACTTGGGGTAAACTATGAGTATCAATCCTGGCGCGTATTCCTCGTCCCTAAGGGTGTGCCCCAGGATCGCATCGCCATTCTACAGGCGGCGCTTCACAAGGCCTCAAAGAGCAAAACCCTCAAAAAACTGGTCAATCAATTCGGCGAGAAGCTTATTCCGCTATCGGGTCCCAAACTTGAGAAAGCATATTTAGACGAGATCGATTCTTACGGCAAAGTCTTCAAAGACATGGGATATAAGAAAAAGAAAAAATAGGCACGTTCAAATTCTACCCCCGTCCCGGGTGGATTCATCCGGGGCGGGGCCCGATGGAAGCTGGGAATCAAGAAACAGAAGTTGCGGTTTTTAGATCGGGAGGCATTGTTCATGCCTTCTGTCGAAAACGGACGGACTTTGTTTTCTGAGTGGAGAGATAGTGGGGCCGTATCGGAGTTTCCGGTGCGGCCTCCGTCTTTCCCGCCCTTTTTAAGGAGGAAAATATGAATCCGGAAAGCGAGGAACTGATCGACCAGATCAAGGCATCCCGCGGATGGATTCTCCCTGAGCAGGAGTTCATAGTCCGGCGGGATATCGAGTTTTACCGCCGTCATAACGAGAAGTTCGATCATTTCATGACGCGGGACAATGCCCTTCCCAGAAAGATCTTGGAGCTGCTATATATCGTGGCGCTCTGCGTGCGCCTGCCCGCCGGTGAAACGCAAACCTATATCAAGAATCACATCCATCAGGCGCTGGAACATGGCGCGACCGAACAGGAAATTCTCGAGGCCATCGAGCTGACGATCTTCCCCGGCGGTTCACCGTCCATGAACGCGGGCATCAAGGCGTTTCGCGAGGTGCTGGAGGAGAGGGAATCCGCCGGTTGATATCGAACCGGATAAAATCGAAAGGAGAGAACCATGTCCCACATCCGGCCAATCCCTCCCGAGGAAGCCACGGGTGTATTGGTCCCCATTTACGAGGGCATCACAGGTTTGCTCGGACGGGTGGCGAATTCCTACCGGACCATGGCGCACGCACCCTACGTCGCCCAGGTGATGCTGCCGCTGACCGTCACGCTGATGCGCGAGGGGCTCGGCACCATCCTTTCGTCGAAGATCAAGGAGATGGCCGTCATCAAGACGAGCCAGGTGAACGAATGCGAATACTGACTCGGCCACAACACCACCCTTGGTCAAGCGGTGGGCATTACGGAAGATCAGGTCCGGGTCATCGGCTCGGACGATTACATGAACTCTCCCCTGCTGACGGACCGAGAGAAGGCGTGTGTCCTTTGGGCGGAGCACGTGACGAAAAACACGGCGAAATCACGGGACGATGTGTTCGAGGAGGTTCGCAGGCAATTCTCGGATTCTGAATTTGTTGAACTGACCATGGTGATCACTTACTTCAACATGCGCAACCGGTTTCAGGATTCGCTTCGCATCCCCCTCGACGAACCGAAAGTCGTCGCCGGGATCACCAAGGGTCTGCATCAGGACCCAAAGAAGATGAAAGCGTACTATGAAAGAATCGTGAAGAACTGGCCGGAGTCGTTTCCCGGCCCGCAGAAGAGTAATCTTTCGGGGGAAACTTAAAAAAAAAGAGCGTCCCATCCCATCTGTATCGTTGACATGAACTGGAGGAACTGACATGGCCGAGGAAACACGCGAAGAAAAAGTCCGCCGCATCACCGAGAGGATCCACAAAGATCGCGGCTTCGTTTACGACGTGCTTGGCTTTGGAGCCCAGCTCGACCCCGATTATTTCGAGGTGTACGCCCCGATGCACTGGGGCTTCTTCAAGGAAGAGCCGCGCCACCTCGACCCCAAGACCCGGGAGCTGATCGAGATCGGGCTTCTGGCTTTCAAGGGCATGAAGCACGAGGTGTACACCCACTCCAAGAAAGCCCTGCGGCTGGGCGCCACGATGGAGGAAGTCCTGGAGGCGTTCGAGGTGGCCAGCATCGGCGGCGGCGCGCCCGTTCTGATGGAAGGCCTGTACGCCCTCAAGCGCATCCACGACGAGCAGCAGGCCGAGGTGGAGGGCCAGAAGCCGGAATAAGCCCTTTTAAGCCGGGATGAACCGGGTTTTAGCCCCCTCTGGGGGGCGGTTTTTCCGATTTTTTCCGTTTTTGCAGCCATTAAGGAGGATTAGCCATGTCCGACGACAACACCATCATCTTCGTGACCCTGACCCCCAAATCCGGAAAAGAGGCCGATCTCGAATCCCTCCTCCGGGGGATGTGCGCGCCCTCGCGGGCGGAGGCGGGCTGCATCACCTATAATCTCTACAAAAAGGCCGACGTCGGCGGGGCGTTCCACTTTTTCGAAATCTGGAAAACCCAGGCCGATCTGGACGCCCACCGGCTGGAGCCCCACTATAAGAATTTCCGCGAGAAGCTGGGCGACCTGGTCGACGGCCCGCCCGCCCCGAATTTCTTGGAAAGAGTGGACGCGACCTCTTAAGCAATCCGGCCGGACGATGCGGGATGATCGTTTTGCCCGCCTGACACGCTACACGCGGCAACCAAAATAAGGAGTCCGCCGGTATGGTTGATTTCAAGCTCTAGGAAGAACAGATAGCCCTTCAAAATCTGGCCCGCGAATTCGTGGACAAGGAAGCCAAGCCCATCGTGGCCGAGCTCGACCGGCGGCACGATCCGGCGGACTGCGTCAGCGACGTCCTGCTGGAGAAATGCTCCGAGCTGGGCTTCCGGACCCTCACCATCCCCGAAAAATACGGCGGCGGCGGCGTCGAGGACACCGTCACCGTCGGGATCGTCTGCGAAGAGCTCGGCGTCGGCGACCTCTCCCTCGCCAGCATTCCCGTCAACGGGCGCAAGCTCTACCACATGCTGAACCCCGACCTGGCCTCCGAGGAAGTGCGCGACAAGTGGATGAAGGCCTACTGCGACGACGTCGGCTTCATGGTCGCGATCGCCATGACCGAGCCCGACTCGGGCGGCGACAACATTCTCCCCTACAACGAGCCCGGCCACGGCGTGCGCACCACCGCCGTCCGCGACGGCGGCGACTACGTCATCAACGGGAGGAAGCAGTTCATCGCCCACGCGGGCATCGCCAAGCTCTACACCCTCTTCGCGCGGACGGACCCATCGAAGGGCGTCATGGACGGCACCTCCTGCTTCCTCATTCCCGAGACCCATCCCGGCATGAGCTTCGGGCGCGTGCACGACAAGATGGGCTTCCGGCTCCTCCGCAACCAGGAGATCGTCTTCGACAACTGCCGGGTGCCGGCCGAGTGGATGCTCGGCCCCGAGAACGGCGGCATCGCCGCCATGCGGGCCGGCCTCCGGAGCGACGGCATCCTGAACGCCGCCCGCTGCCTCGGCGTGGCGCGGCGCGCCCTCGAGGAGATCGTCGACTGGTGCAAGAACCGGGTTCAGGGCGGCCGGCCCGTCATCGAACATCAGGCGATCGCCTGCGAGCTTGCCGACATGCACGTCATGCTCCAGGCCATGCGCGCCCTCGTCTGGAACGTCGCCTGGGCCGTCGATCACGAGCCGCCCGACCCCAAGGCCGTCCCGGGCGTCATGGCGTTCTGCACCGAGCACGCCTTCGAGATCGCCCACCGGGCCGCCGAGCTCGCGGGCGGGATGGGCGTCATGAAGGACATGCCCTTCGAGAAGCTCCTGCGCGACGCCTTCTGCATCAAGCATCTCGACGGGGGGAACTACCTCAAGCGGTTCAAGGTCGCAGCGGGGCTGTAGCGGGGAAGGATTCAATTCTTATTTGTCGAATCGCTGGTTGAGAAAGCGGCGTGAACTTAGGCTTCTTAGGCCAAAATTTTTGAGATTTTTTTAACTAGACGACTCTTTCAAGAACTTTGGGAAGATCTTTTTCTTAAGGAATCTAATTCGTGAATAAAATTCACCGCTTTCTCATGTAGGGACAAATTCTTCAGGCCACCCTCATTTACTATTTTTTCTAAGCTTGCCAAAAACCTTGGGAAAAGGTCACAAGATCCCAAATGATAAACTACCCATTTGGAACTACCATTAAGATAACTTGAATCTATCCCGTCTATATTGGTACTGATGAGTTCATTGATCAGTGTTTCCACCTTAGATAGATCTAGGTTTTCCAGTCTTTCGCTTGCATCACTAATAAAATCCATAATCAGGAACGGGATAATATTGTTATTTTGACCAAGTCTATTTTTTGTAGCCTCAACAAAGGGAAGAAAATTCTCAAAATCTTCGCATGGTAGATACAAAAAGCCAACCGATCCACTCTTTTGAAAACTGTTCATCCGGGCAATATTCCATAAGGCATTTTTCGAACTCGTCAAAACCTCGAAAATTAATTACGCATCCCATCCACAACAAATTTTTAAAATCGCTAGGCTCACTTGGAGCATTAGCCCAAATCAGATCACGATATTTTGTTGCACTCATAAAAAGATCTTTTATTTGCGTCTGAGCTATCCCCCTTAACGTGAAAATTGGGGTTTCCAATCGTCCTTGTTCTAATGGTGGTTCGTCTTCCCTTATTGGACAGCCATGGAAGTAAAAATGGCGGCGCCCTTTGGGTCTAGAAAAAACCCCTTCCGTTTCGAGCAATTCACGCATCAGCCGTACCCGAGTTTCTTTAGGTATCTTCTCGTACTGGTCAAAAAGGATGCCATAAGCTAGATCGTAGTTATCTGCTTGCAGGCACTGGTCAATAAAGGCCTCAACCTCAGCGATTGGGGACAACCCCGCCCACAAGAAGACAATTGTATTCCACCTGTCTTCGCTGCGGTGTTCGAAAAGTGTAAAACGATCTATGCGTTCACCATCTGAATCTCGCTGGTCCCCTTCCATAACCGACTCGGCAACCAAGTATTCAGCAACGCTTTTGTGGACAAAATTGTAAATTCCAGGGCCTACTAACAGCCCCGACCTCTCTCGGAGATCGGACAGGACATCCTGGGCAGAGCTCGTTGTGCTCATACCTTTAAGCAAATTCTCAATAACTTTTTCCGTATAGGCCTCTTCAAATTCATCTCGATCTTCGAGATGCATGGTTAGAGCCAAACTTCTCAATATCTGACGTCTATTTCGACTGGAAAGTTCTATAATCGTGGCGGTCACTTTCCTTCTGTCGTCCCACAGGCCCAACATTCCATCGACATATCTTTTATATAGTTGAGATCGTCCGTTAGGAAGACTGCCGTCCAAGTGGTGGACCATAAGAAGCGTAGACAAGAGCAAAGGATTTCCGGTCAAAGGACCAATTGTAGGATCCGAGTCCCAAACCCTAACCAATTCCTCCGCATTTACCTTATTATCACTGTCTATAAGTTGGGGTGTATGTTCATGCCATCGGCTGATGTAATCAACCTTTCTTTTTTCGTCAAACGCCTCAATATTCCACCGTGACCAATTCCCTG
>CAMYJL010000185.1 GCA_947258645.1 uncultured Nitrospinota bacterium | reverse complement strand
GAGCGCTTCGAGCGCGAGCCCCTCTGCATGCCCATCGACGCCGAGATCATCCAGATGGGCGGTCTTCCCGACGACTGCCCCTACGTCCAGGGCATGCCCGGCTACCGGCCGCCGGTCGTGCTGGATAAGACGATTGATGAGGTGTGAGGGAGAGATGGCATATATTGACAAATATTGTTAATATATGCCATATTGGATGGCGAGGAGGTACACCATGGCGACGATGAATGTATCGCTTCCCGATCCGATGAAGGAATGGGTAGAGGCCCAGATCGAAAGCGGAAAATATTCCGGTTCCAGTGATTACGTGCGCGACCTCATCCGCCGGGATCAGGAATACCAGGAGAAGCTGGAGGCCCTCAAGGGAGCCATCAAGGAGGGGCTGGACAGCGGCGTGAGCGATCGAACATTAGACGACATCTGGGCCGAGGTGAAAAAGCGGCGCGGGCTGGATGGTTAAGCTCTCTGAACGGGCCGCTCTGGATATCGAAGAGATTCTTGATTTTTCCCTCACTCGGTTCGGCGTTGATGTCGCCGCTCGTTATCGCCAATCCTTGAATAACTGTTTTTCCCATCTCGATGAGAACCCGCACATGGGCCGCGAGGCGGATGATCTGCACGCGGGGCTTCGCCGTTTCGAGCATGAATCGCACATCGTCTTTTACACGGTCATCCAAGCCGGAATTCTGATTGTCCGGGTGCTTCACAAGAGTCGGGACGTTCCCCGGCTGTTTACTTGAGGCGACCGGGAGTTCTTGGAGTCGTCGGTAACAGGACCAGGTAGTTCCCATCTCCCCCATCCCTCGCTATCGGCCGCCGGTGGTGATCGACAAGACGCTGGATGAGGTGTGAGGGAAGAATTCATCAGAAGGCGTACTTCGACCGAGCGAAGGCCTGATTTCGGCGAAAAGCGTGCGTCCGGGATTAGTATTCTTCGATTTCCTCCGGCTTGAACTTGTGCGGCGGCTCGCCTCCCAGGATCGTTTTCATGATGTCGTTCAGGGTGTTGGCGTCGTTGTCAAAACCGCCGTGGCTCGTGCTTCTCGTTCGTCCGGTTTTGCCGTTTGAGTAGATGAATTCCAGTCCCGTTTTCTTCTCCTGTTTTTTGGAGTAGAGCGCCATGCCGAGCAGGGGTTTTCCGAGTTTCCGTTCCAGGGCGCGCGAAACCAGATACAGCAAGGATTTTCGGTATGCGTAGGCGACGTGGTCATCTAGCTCGAGTTCTTCCGTCAGATTGTAGACTTTCAGCTTGGGGAGGCGCACGACCTTGCCTTGGGCCATGTTTTTGCCCAGCCTTGGAAGGTAACGGGCTTTATAGAAGTCGATGGTGCAGGCCGGGGCCAGCAGACTGCAACTCTTTACGAGAGCCGGGGCATTGAGCACGTCGAGCGCGCCAAGTAAATGGCCCAGAAGGACACCCCCCGTGCTGTGGCCGACGAGATGGATATCTTTCTTCGTGCCGGCTAGCTTCTGAGCAAAGGTTTTGATGGCATGCACTCCGTCGCAGTCGCTGCCGCCAGATCTGGACTCGAAGGGTATGCGGGCGTCGCGCTTCATCTCGTCCCAGAGCGGCGTTACGGGCTTGCGGACCGCATCTTCGATCAGTGTATCTGTGCGCTCGGTGATCTTCTCCGTTATCCAATCGACAAACCCTTCGGATCGCTGTTCGGCCAGGCTCAGGGCCCGTCTGACGACGTCGCCGAGTTCCTCGGCCAGGCCGGTGTCGTACATAATGTGGAAAGGGTAGATTCCGTTCCGTTTGAAACCTTCCTTGAGCGCGCGGGTGCGACGGGCGGACGCTTTTGGACTGTTGAGCCCGCCGTGAGCGTAGATCAACAGGTGTTTGTACTTGTTGTTTTCCTTCTTGGCGATGAGTTCTGCGGTCTGGACAATATCCTCTGCCGTGCTCCAGTAATCGCCGCGTTCTTTGTACTGGCCGTCATCGAAATGAACAAAATGACCGGCGATCTCCAGGCGTTTTGGCGCCCGTTGCCGTGCCTCAGCGTCGCCCGTCTGGGTTGAAGGGGGCGTAAGGCCGAATATCTTCGGCGTCGGGAGGGCCAATCGGAAGACCCAGCCATCCTTGATATTCTCGACCCAATCTTCGTAGAGCCAGAGCGCAAATCCCTTTTGGCCCCAACTATTTCCCCAGGAATTCTGAACGATGAAACCGTCGCCCGTATATCCGACGATGGCAAAGGCATGGCCGCCGGTTGGTTCTTGTCCAGGAGTGATTTCGGCCAATTTGCCGCGGCCCTTCGACGCCGGACGGGACCATCCGCCATGAACTTGGGCGGAGACATAGATGGCTCCCGTTTCGTTGATGGCGGCATGATAGTCGCTAATCTCCGGCCGCAACCGATAATAAGCTCCGAGCGTGTTCTTTCGGGCTTCATAGGCTCTGTCGATAGTGAGAAAATCGGGATCGTTGCTTTTGTATTCCCATTTATTATCGCTGCAAACCCCCATGTTCTTCCAGCCGCGAATCGCTCCCCGGCAACTGGAACCTGCATAGTCTTCGCCCGGCCACTCGTCATGTTTCTTGGCCATCTCATAGAGCATGCGGGGACTCACCTTGTAATTGCTGTTGCCACGCCCTTTGATGAGCAAATTAATGACAGCGGCCAGCCCGAAACCTGTGCAGGCCCCCTCCGTTCCCTGGTCGATCACCAGTTTGGGATCGATGTTGTCAACTTTGGATTTCAATCGGATCAACGCTGGTTCGTACATGCGATCGCGGACATCGGGAGGATCGTTTCGGACATTGAGCACACGTTTTGTTCTGGCAACTGTCATGGTTTGGATTTTAAATTTTTTCTTAGGCATGGCTTCTCCTCTGAATGGATTGATATGATCTCTTGGGATCAACCTAGTTTGAGAATTATATTTTGGAATTAGTTATTCAATTTACTATGATAAAAAGCGCTTGTGCAACATGATGGCTGCGGGTTTTCCTGGCTGGAAAATTTAAAAACAAAAAGCGCTTAATTGGCTGAAGCAATCATTGTATCGGAAAGAAATAAGATAGCTTCGAATTCCTTGGCTGCCTTCACCCCCCAGCGGTGTAGCGATCGACTCCGTCGAAGACGCACCCCCCCATTTGCCCCATCCCCCGCTCTTTGGCACGATACCGCTTTCCTGAATCAACCTATCCACGAACGAAATGACTCACTTCAGAGAAAGGGAGAGCCAATGGCGTATCGCATCGAGATGACGGAGGTCGGGGGCAGCCCGATGGAGGTGTTTCTCTTCGAGCCCGAGGGGGCGGGGCCGCACCCGGGGCTGGTCCTCTGCCAGCACATCCCCGGCCATCAGGGGATCGAGCAGGACCCGTTCACGCTGAAGACGGCGGAGCGGTATGCCGCGAACGGCTACGCGGTGTCGGTGCCGTTTCTCTACCACTGGTGGCCGAAGGAGGACGGCATCGACATCAAGCGCGCGGAGTTCCGGGACGACCAGACGGCGCCGGACCTCCGGGCGGGCTTCGACGTCCTGGCGGCGCTGCCGAACGTGTCCGAGGTCCGTATCGGCATCGCCGGGCACTGCTGGGGCGGGCGGGTGTCGTGGCTGGGCGCCTGCACGGATTCGCGCTACAAGGCCTGCGCGGTGTTCTATGGCGGCGGGGTGAAGGATGTGCGGGGCGAGGGCAACCCGCCTGCGATCGAGTTGACGGGGAACATCCCCTGTCCGGTCATCGGGTTTTTCGGCAACACGGACCAGAACCCCTCCCCGGCGGATGTGGACGACTACGAGGCGGCGCTCAAAGAGGCGGGGATCGGGCACACATTTTACCGCTACGACGGCGCGGGCCACGCGTTTCAGTGGGCGGACAACCCGGATCGCTTCCACGCGGACGCGAGCGAGGATGCGTGGGTGAAGGCGCTGGCGTTTTTCGATGAGAAATTGAAGTAACGGGTGGGGTTGATGCCCGTTGTTTTTGGGCAGACCGGGGTGTTCTTGTAGGGGCGACCGGCTGATCGCCCGCCCCATGGAGGCCGCCCGTCGTATTTCGGGCGGCGCTAGCGCCGGCGGGCCTTACTTGTAGCGGTGATAGCCGAAGCCGAACCCGAAATGAACCCGGGGGTAGTCGTAAGGTTCGTAGTAGTAGGGGTCGCGGTATCGGCGGGGAAACTCGTAGACGTAGCGGCCCGCGGTGAAGTAGTAGTTCATCCCCTCGAAGGCGCGTGAGCCGGCGAGGCCGGGGTGGTTGACGCTCTTCCAGACCCCTGCGTGCTGGCGGCAGGCGGTGTCGGCGACTTCGTGGGTCTTTTCGTGGACGATGAGGGTGATGCGGTATTCCCGGCAGGGAGGGCGGCTGTCTTTTTCGTAGGTCAGGGTGGGGGTGATGGCGCCCCGGGCTTTGGTCTCGGGGTTGGTCCAGGGCGTGCTCTGGCCGATCTTCCCCTTCTCGAGAGCGTCCTGCGCGGTGGCGACGAGGAGCGTGCGGTCGGAGGGCGTGAGGAGGGTGTCGGCGTGCGGGGGGTAGGGGAACCCGGCGCAGCCTGCCATCAGGAGGAGGGCGGGCGCCAAAAAAGAGGCGAGGGCTTTGGGGCTTCGGAATTTAGGGCTTGGGAATCGGATTCGGCGCATGCCGGGCCACCTCTGGCGACGAGGTTGTCTCTCCCCCCGCCTATTTTCTAGCACGGCGCGGCGCGGCGGCGCAACGGAGGCCCCGGCGGTGTTGGACCGCGCGCCGGCGGCGTATAATCGGGGGCCGTATGCCCCTGCCCGATGGACGCCATCCCACGCACGCATGGAGGGAGATCGATGAAACGCGCTTTCCTGCTCCTGCCGCTCCTGCTTCTGGTTTTCTTCTCCGCACCCGCCGATTCCGCGCAAGATCAAGATGTAGAGAAAAGGCTTCAGGCCATCGTGCTGGTCCGGGCGCGTATCCCCCAGGGCGCGCGGACGGCGCGCGGGCTCGGCACCGAGCGCGAGGGGAACGGCGTGGTGATCGACTCGAAGGGCCATGTCCTGACGATCGGCTACATCATCCTCGAAGCCGAATCCGTCGAGGTGGTCCTGCCCGGAGGGAAGCGGGTCGGGGCGAAATTCGTCGCCTACGATCACGACACGGGGTTCGGCCTCGTGCGGACGCATCAACCGCTGGACACGGCGCCGATGAAGCTGGGGGAGTCGGCCGGGATCAAGGAGGGGGATGCGATCATTGTCGCGGGCCACGGAGGGCCGAGCCGGCTTCTGGGCGCGCGGGTGGTCTCCCGGCGGGAGTTCGCGGGATGGTGGGAATATCTCCTCGACAACGCGGTATTCACCTCACCGCCCCATCCGGATTTCGCCGGGGCGGCGCTGATAGGGCCGGATGGGCGGCTTCTGGGGATTGGGTCGCTCTTTTCCCAGACGGTCGTGCCCGGCGTCGGCGTCATCCCCGGAAACATGTTTGTTCCCATCGACCTGCTCAAGCCGATTCTCGCGGAGATGAAGAAGTCGGGCCGCTCCGGGCGGCCGCCGCGCCCCTGGATGGGTCTTCGATCGGAAGAGGTGAGGGGGCGCATCTTCGTCAACCGGGTCAGCTCCGGCGGTCCCGCCGAGCGCGCGGGCGTCAGAAGCGGGGACATCATCCTCGCCGTGAACCGGGAAGACGTTTCCGATCTCGCGGGTTTTTACCGGAAAGTCTGGGCGCTGGGAAATGCGGGGGTGGATGTGCCGCTCAGCGTTCTGCAGGGAAACCGGCTGCGGACGATCACCATCCACTCCGCCGACCGATACCGCTTCCTGCAGCTGAAGTAACGGACGAAGTTTTATGGCCGTTGTTTTTCGGGCGCGCGTCGCCCGCCTTTTGCATCCCCCGATATAAAAAGCGCCCGGTCTGTCCGAGAACAGGCCGGGCGCTTTTCGTTTCTTTTGCTACTTCTGCGTCACGGCTTTCAAAAGCTCGGTGAATTCGGCGTACTGCTTGGCACGCCGCTTGTCGTATTCATCGCCCGGAACGAACTGCGTGGGCATGCCGATGCTCTTCATGAAGCGCTTGTAGGATTTGTTCGTCTGAAGCTTCGCGAAGGCGTCGCGCAGGACTTTCAGGCGCTCGGGGGGCGTTCCCGCGGGCGCGAGGAAAATCCGCTCCATCTTGAAGCCAGCCTTGGGCCAGCCGAAGTCACCTGCCGAGGGGAAATCCTTGAAGTCGGGATCATGTGTGAAGCGTTTGTCGCCCATGACGGCGAGGACGCGAATCCGCCCGGCCTTGACGTGGGGGCGGGCCTGCGGCGTCTGGGCGAAGGTGATGTCATCCTGTCCCGAGAGGACGGCGCGCAGCGCGGGGCCGCCGCCCTTGTGGGGGATGAGGTTGAGCTTGATGCCGGTCGCCTTCATGAGCAGCTGATAGGTCGTGTAGGAGCTTCCCCAGACGCCGCTGTGGCCGGCGTTGATTTTGCCGGGGTTCTTTTTGGCGTATTCGACGAGTTCCTTGAGGTTTTTCCAGGGCTTATCGCTCCGGGTGATCATGGTGCTGACGGAGTGGTTGATCCGGGCGATGGACTTGAAGGACTTCAGGGAGTTGAAGGGGAGCTGTCGGGTCTGGGGAACAAGCTGATCCCAGCCGTTGTGCGAGAAGAGGATGGTGTACCCGTCGGGCTTCGCTTTGGCGACGAAGCCTGTTCCCCGCATGCCGGCGCCGCCGGGGAGGAGCTTGACGATCATGGGCTGGCCGAGGATGTCGGTGATGATGCTGGTGATACCCCGGGCGTGAAGGTCGTGGCTGCCGCCCGCCTTGACCGGGATGACAAGGGTGATGGGCTTGGTGGGAAATTTGTCCGCCGCCTGGGTGATGTCCGGAGCCGCAACCACGAGCAGCGCCAGGATGAGGATGAGGTGGAATAGGTATCGCATGATGTTTCTCCCCCTTCGAGTGTTGCCCCTTTATGACGCCTGGGGCGCGGGCCCCCGGAAGCTGCGGGCCGTTGTACGAACAGGTAATAGAAGACCGAGCCTTTTGCGTAGAGCAGGGTCTGGCTCAATCGGTATTCGATGGGTTCCGAGAGGACGAACGAGATGACGAGCGGCGCGAGGTCGAAATCGAGCTTTTTCAGGGTGTAGGAGCATATTCCGACGATGACCATGATGAAGATGTCGGTGTATACGCCGGTCGATAGCGTGCCCACGAAGGCCAGCCCCAGAATAATTGGCACGAGAAAAGCTTTCCTGGACTGAATCGCCTTGGCGAACGGTTTGAGCAGGATGTAGCCCAGACCCACGAAAATGAGATTGGCAAATACCATGGTGATGAGGAGGGCGTACATCAACGGCCCCTGTTCCTGAAAAATCTCCGGGCCGGGGCGCAGGCCGTGCGCCATGAAAGCGCCCAGCATGATGGCCGTAATGTTGTCGCCCGGGATTCCGAGCGTCAGCAGCGGGACGAGGGTGGGTCCGTTCACGGCGTTGTTGGCCGCCTCGGGCGCGGCGATGGCGTCGAGATCGCCCTTGCCGAAATTCTCCGGGTTTTTCGAGGCGCGCTTGGCCGCGCTGTAGCTGATGAAGGCGGCCACCACCTGGCCCACGCCGGGCACCATGCCGATGCCCGTGCCGATCCCCGTCGAGCGCAGGATGGTCCGGATAGAGGCCCGGAACTCGTGCCACCGGAGGCGCTCTCCCGCTTTCGTGAGGTCGATGTGTTCGGCGATGAAGCGCGGGGCCCGCGA
>CAMYJL010000184.1 GCA_947258645.1 uncultured Nitrospinota bacterium | reverse complement strand
CGCGCGCTCTCCCACCAAAACCATCTCGGCCAATAACGCCGTGCAGGAGTTCACAAAGAGGTTGGTCACGACTTTCATGGTGGCGCCCGTTCCGCTCGGCCCGGTGTGCGTCGTGTCCGCCGCCAGCGGCTCCAGGATTGGCTTCACCCGCTCGAAAACTTCCTTCTTGCCGCCCACCATGAACGTGATGGTGCGGGCATCGACCTTGTTGTGGGAGCCCGAGATCGGCGCGTCGAGCATCTCAATGCCTTCCGCGGCGAGCCGCTTGGCCATATCGGCCTGGAAGGCGGGTTTCATGGTGCTCATCTCGACGTGAATGAGGTCATTCTTGTCGGCGGTGACGATGCCGTTCGGGCCGAAGGTGTTTTCTTCGATGTGGTCGGGTTTGAGGAGAATGCTGAACGTGATGTCGCTCCCCTCGGCCACTTCCTTCGCCGAGGCGACGGGGCGGCCTCCTTCCTCCTCGAGCATTTTCATCCGCCCGGGGTCGATGTCGTAGCCGACGATCTCGTGGCCGTCCGCCATCATCTGGCGCGAGAGCGCGAGTCCCATCTTGCCCAATCCGATCATTCCCAGTTTCTCGCCCATGCTCCGTTTCTCCTCTTTGTGATATGAAACCGCAAAAATTCGGTGACCTGCCGGACTAGACCTTGACCGGCCCGCCTTCCTTGACGGAGCGGTCCGCCGCCATCGTGAGGGCGAGCACGTTCCGCGCGTGCGCCCCCGTGGCGAGACCCACCCCGCCCATGCCCAGGGAGTGGCGGATGAAGGCGTCGGATTCCTCTTTCATGGGCCCAAAAAACTCGCCCAGGACGAAATCGCCCGGCATGGCCGAGCCGAGGAAGGCGACGTTGACCTCGTGCTCCGGCGTGTAGGGGCAGGGGATGGGCTCGCCCGGCGCGAGGACGATGTCGCGGTGGGCGTCGTCCACGTTGAGCGAGCCGGTCGTGCCCTGCAGGTCGATCTCCATAGTCGCCGTGTAGGCGGGCCAGTGGTGCGGCGGGAGCCAGCTCGTCCCCAGCGTGGCGACGCTTCCGTCATCGAAGGTGACGATCATCCACTGGAAATCGTCGCGGTTGTACTTCTTGAAAACAAAGCTCGCCGCGCGCGCGTAGACCTCGACCGGCTTTTTCCCCTCCATGTACCAGAGGATGAGATCGACCAGATAGGTGAGGGTGTTGATCGAGGGCGTCGTGTTGGGCGAGCGCCGCGCCACGGCCTCGCCGACAGCGCGCGTGACGTAGATCTTTCCCATCGCCATGACGATGTTGCCGAGCTGGCCCGCCTGCGCGGCCTGCTTGGCGAGCAGGTAGCGGCGGCGGAAGCGCTGGGTGTAGCCCACGAATACCTCGGTTCCGCTCGCATCGGCCTTGGCGAGGATGTCGTCGGCCTCATCCAGGTCGA
Source organism: uncultured Nitrospinota bacterium (assembly GCA_947258645.1). GTDB lineage: Bacteria > UBA8248 > UBA8248 > UBA8248 > UBA8248 > CAMYJL01. Next base: position 5,607 of record CAMYJL010000184.1, on the reverse strand, counting down.
GGACGAACGGCTTTTCGATCAGGACGGGCTTGCCGAGCTCCGCCGCGAGGGCGGCGGGGCCGTGGTGATACTCCTCGTCGGTCGAGACGATGACGGCGCCCACGCGGTCGTTCGTGATGGCCTCTTCGTATTTCGTCGTCGCCATGTCGGCGCCCGTGGCTTCGGAGAGCTGATCGAGCTTGTCCGGCTTGATGTCGCAGACGGCCAGATAGTCCACCTGCGGAATCTGGGAGCAAGAGTGCGCCCGGAGCGTTCCGATGCCGCCCGCGCCGATCACCGCCACGCCAGTCGATTTCATTCCGTCATTTCTCCTTTCGGTTGTTGCCCCGGTTCAGGCCGGACTCATCCGTCCCGCCATTTCGGCTCGCGCTTTTCGAAAAATGCCGCGATGCCCTCCCGGGCATCCTCGGAGTCCATGAGAACAGGCATGTATTTGCTCAAAAGATGAACGGCCTTGTTGTACTCGATCCCGGCGGTTTCATGAAACGCGCGCTTGCCCATCTGAACGGCGAAGGGGCTCGTCTCCGCGATCTGCCGGGCGAACGCACCGAGCTCTTCCTCGAAGCGGTCCGCCGGGGCGGCTTTCGTCACGAGGCCCATCGCCACGGCCTCCGTGGCCGGAAACCGGCGTCCGGTGACGAAAAGCTCGTAGGCCCGCCGGGCGCCCACCGCGCGGATGATGGGGGGCATGACCGTGCAGGGCCAAAAGCCCAGCTTGATCTCGGGCACCCCGAAGAGAGCGTCTTCTTCGGCGATGGCGAAGTCGGCCGCCGCCGTGATGGCCGTCCCCCCGCCCAGCGCGTAGCCGCGCGGGGCCGCGATGACGGGCTTGCTGATCTGCGAGAACGCCAGAAAAAAGTCGGCGGTCTGGCCGAAGTGGCGGTCCTGCTCCACGACCGGTTTCCCGGCGAAAGAGCGGACATCCGAGCCCGCGCAAAAAGCCGGCCCTTCTCCCTGGATGATGATGACCCGCGCCTCGGGGAGTTCGTCCAGCGCGAAAAGCCAGCGCGTCAGACCGAGATACATCCCGCCGGTCATCGCGTTCCGCTTTTCGGGGCGATCGATGGTGAGCGTGGCGACGTGATCGCTGATCTCCCAGCGGAGATGATCGACGGGTTCCAGCATGAAAAAGCCTTCTTGAGCCAGGGAAGCGCCCGGGGTCCGCAGGCCCGCCTGAGGTTTCGGGAGCGATTCGAATAAACGGAATGGGAAAATTGTATCGGGTATTCCCCGGAGGTCAAGACGAGGCAGTTCTTCAGGGAGGAACTGCGAAAACTTTCGCCCAGACTTTCCCGGTGTTTGCGCGGCCTGACGGAGGGTCCGATAATCGTTTTTACCCGATTAAAAATTTTCTGACCTGATGCTGGGGGATCATGATGCGAATCGATGTTCAGACCCACCATATGCCGGAGGCTTATGTCAAAGCCCTTGCCTCGCGCACCGATTACCCCCGCTTCGAAAAGGAAGGCGATGGCTGGGCGGCCCTTGGCACCCCGCAGGCCAGGCTCCCGATGGGGGAGGGAATACTCGACCTCTCGGCCAAGCTGGAGGAGATGGACGCCTGCCGCATCGACGTGGCCCTCCTCAGCGTCAACATACCCGGTCCCGATCTGGCGGCCGATCCAAAAGACGCCGACGAACTGGCCCGGATCGGCAACGACGGAATTGCCGAGGCGATCAGCCCCCATCCGGATCGATTCCGCGGCTTTGCCTCATTGGGTTTCGGCGATATCGACGGCACCTGCAAGGAGCTGGAGCGCTGCGTCGATGATCTGGGCTTCGTCGGCCTTCAGGTCTTCGCCTATGTCGGCGGCCGGCGGCCGCTGGACGATCCCGCCTTCGGGCCCGTCTGGGCGATACTGGCCGCGCGCGGGATACCCCTCGTCCTTCATCCGGGCCCCTCGCCCTCGGGGCCGGTCTATGGCGACTACTGGCTCGGGCCCCTCGTCGGATTTCTCTTCGACGAAAGCCTGGCCGCGCTCCGGCTGATTCTCTCCGGCATCATGGACCGCCAGCCGGATCTCAAGGTGCTCCTCCCCCACGGCGGGGCGGTGTTGCCGTTGCTGATGGGCCGGATCGATCGCCTCACCGCCTCTCATCCGGGCGGTTCGGAGATTCCCCGGCCGCCGAGCCATTATTTCGAGCGGATATACACCGACGCCGTGGCGCACTCCGGGGCGGCGCTCGATCTCGCCCTCCGCGAGATGGGCCCGGACCGGATGATGTTCGCCACCGACGCGCCCTGGGTTCCCGCGAAAAGTCACGTCGATCTTGTCGAGGGGCTGGATCTTTCCCCGGCGGACGCCGAAAAAGTCTGGAGTGGCACGGCGAAGAAGTTTTTCGGGATTTGATTTGGCGATCGGATGCGGCTTTTTATCCCGCGTCGCCCCTAAGCAGCATCCGGCTGACTTCGTATACGAGCACGACCGTGCCCATCTGGTTGATCACCTTCTGGCGGCTGGTCACGATGCCGCGATCGGGCTTGCTGTCCGATGGGCGCACGCCGGTCACCTCCACCTCGACATGGAGCGTATCGTCCGCATAGACCGGCGCGCGGGCTGTGAGTCCCTCGATTCCGAGCAGGGCGAGGGCATTATCGTGAAACACCCCGGTCTGGATGATGAGCGCGTCGGCGATAGCGGCGGTCAGCATGGCGGGGGCCATGCGCCGGGAGTGCCCCCTTTCGGCCAGATATTCCATGTCCAGAAACAGGCTCTCGGTGTAGCCCACCGTGTTCACGTAGTTCACGATGTCGGTTTCGCTAATTGTTCTCCCGCGTGTCGTGAACTTTTGACCGATGGACCATTCCTCAAAGGGCGTTCCTTTTTGCATCACCCCCTCCCGTCTTTTGTCGGAAATCCCCGGTTTCAGGCGGGAAAAGCCTGAAACGCATTGAAAATACTGGTTTTATGTCTTCAGGCGGGATGAAACACGGAATACTTTGAAAATGCTGGTGTTATACATATTTTACCCCGCCCGCCGCCGATTTTGCCGCCCGCCGCCGGTTTTGGGAGCGAAATGGAACCCGGCTCCGTCCAAACATGTGCGAAGGGGATTTTTCTGTTATTTTGCCGTCAAGGTGCATGGATTCCAATCAGGTGGACTCCAACGAGGAGGACGGTCTCATGAAGCGGATACTGGCGATAGCTCTGGCGGGTGTCATGGGCATCGTGTTCATGTCCACGGACGCCTCGGCCTGGCGCGGAAAGCGGCGCCACTATAAGCGTCATTACGGGTACGGGCACTATATCGGCCCCCGGTACGGAAGGCCCTACCGCCGCTACCGCGGTTACCGTCGCGGCTACTATCCGTACGCGTACGGCGGGCGGATCATCTACTACCCGGCCCCGATCTACCGCGAGACCTACGTCTACCCGGCTCCGGTTTATCGCGCCCCGGTTTATCGAGAGACCTATGTCCGCACCGGGCCCAGCAACGCGGGGCAGTTTCTGGGCGCCATCCTCGGCGGCATCGGTGGCGGCGTCATCGGTCATCAGATCGGGGGCGGCAGCGGCAAGGCCATCGCCACCGTCGCGGGCTCGCTGATCGGCGTCCTCGTGGGCGGCGAGATCGGCCGCCAGCTTGATGAGGGCGAGCGTCTCGCCCTCGCCCGGACGACAACCGAAACCCTCGAAACCGTTCCTTCGGGCACGGCGGTTCCCTGGCAAAATCCGGATTCGGGCACCCACGGCACCGTGACGCCCAAGCCGGCTTATCAGAACGCCCAGGGCGAGTACTGCCGCGAGTATCAGCAGGAGGTCACCATCAGCGGGAAGTCCGAGTCCGCCTACGGGACCGCCTGCCGAAATCCCGACGGCAGCTGGCGGTTCATTCCTACTCGCTGACCATCAAGGCCGCGCGCCCCAGCACGAGGCCTTCTTCCAGGCGGTTGTGAACGCGCTCCACTTCTTCGAGTGTGAACTGATAGGTTTCGCCGACGAGGGGCCAGACATCCCCTCGCGCCGCGAGTTCCAGCGTTTCAATCACCTCCTGCCGCGTGCAGTAGCGGCTTCCCATCACCTCGAGCTCCTTGGTCGTGAGATTTCCTCCCACGGCTTCGAAAGGCTTGGCCACCCCGCCGCCGCCGAGCGTCGCCAGCCGCCCGCCGTTGCCAAGCGCCTTGATGCCGTCCGTCAGCGTCTGGCCGGATGAAACGTAGTCCACCACGACGTCCACCCCGCTGCCCCCTGTGAGGTCGCGCAGCGCTTCGGCCATGTTGCCGTCCGAGGCGTTGACCGTCTCGTCCGCGCCGATCTCGCGGCATTTTGCGAGCTTCTCGTCCACGACATCCACCGCGATGACCCGCGCGCGGGCCCACTTGGCCATCATCACCATGTGAACCCCCAGGCCGCCTCCGGCGCCGACGACGGCCACGGTGTCGAGCGGCGAAATTCGCGCCTTGCGCGTCACCTTGTAGGGCGTGGCGAGCGCGTCGCATATCACAGCCACCTCCGCGGGGAACCGCCTGTGGTCCAGGCCCTCGGGAAGCCGGATGTAATTCCGCGCGGGCATTTTGATGTACTCGGCGTAGCCGCCGTCGATCTGCCGGCCGATGTGGCCGCCCATGTTGGTGCACAGGGTGGGCCGGTTGCTGCGGCACCATTTGCAGTTGCCGCAGTCGAGATAGAAAAAGCAGGTGGCTGCATCGCCCACCCTCAGGTCGGATTCCCGGACGCCCTCGCCCACCTCGGTGATCTCGGCCGTGATTTCATGACCGATGACAACGGGGTAGTTCGCGGGCTGCCCGCGTCCCATCCGGGTGTGCTGAATCGTGAGGCCGGAGCCGCAGGCGAGCACCTTCGCCACCGCCTCGCCCGGCCCCGCGACCGGAACAGGACGCTCCTCCATGACAAACGGTTCCCCCGGCCCCGGCAAGACGATTGCTTTCATGACGGACTTTCCCCCTCTTTTTGTAAGAACGGATGAAACCGGTTGTGTTTGGAAGATTAGAGCACACGCGCCGAATGGGCGGCAAACCCCGGGCCTATTTCACCCGCCGGAGCGCCTTCGCGCCGATGTCCTTGCGGAAGTAGGCGTCTTCCCAGTGGATCAGGTCGGCCACGCCATAGGCGCGCCGGATGGCGAGTTCGATGTCACGCCCGCGGGCCGTCACGCCGAGGACGCGCCCGCCCGAGGTGACGACATGGTTGTTCCCGTCCAGTTTCGTTCCGGCATGAAAGACGATGACGTTCTCCAGCTCCGCCGCCTCGTCGAGGCCCGAGATGGCCTCTCCCCTCCGGTAGCGTTCGGGATACCCTCCCGCCGCCATGACGACGCAGACTGCCGGGTCTCTTGAAAACGATATCGACGTGGCGCCGAGGTTTCCCTCCGCGCAGGCCATGAGGACGGGCAGCAGGTCGCTCTCCATCCGCATGAGGAGCGGCTGGCACTCGGGGTCGCCGAATCGGCAGTTGAACTCGATGACGTTCAGCTCCCCGCCGTTCACCATGAGCCCGGCGTAGAGGATTCCCTTGTAGGGCGCCCCGCGCTCGGCCATCGCCCGGATGGTGGGCTGGATCACCTCCCGGAGCGCCTTATCCTCCAGCTCGGGGGTCATCACCGGCGCGGGGGAGTAGGCGCCCATGCCCCCCGTATTGAGGCCGGTGT
>CAMYJL010000183.1 GCA_947258645.1 uncultured Nitrospinota bacterium | reverse complement strand
TGGCCTGCGATTATTTCATGATCCAGTTGTCACTCATTCTCTAATTCGAGATCTCTCAGCATGAATGTGCGATCCCTGCCATCAAAATTCCGGCCCGGGCGCTTGACCGTTTCCCAGGAGCTGGCGACCCAGGTCCTCGAGAACCTGGAGATTTTTGAAGATCTGGACCTCGAAAATGTGCTCCAGAAAACCGTTCGGGCCATGGTGGAGCTCACCGGGGCGGATTTTTCGCGCATCTTTTTATTCGATGAGAGCGATCAAATGCTCCATTCCCGTGCGTTCTTCGGCGTTAATCTTTTCTTGAAACCACCGAATGTGTCGTACCAGATTGGCGAGGGGTTTGCAGGAAAAGCCTTTGCATTAGGAGAGACCATATGCATGGGGGATTTACGGGGGCAACCCGGGTTTGTGAATGCGGACTGGTGCGAAAAGGAGAGGATGCGTTCATTCATTGTTCACCCGATTCTATACCGGGACCGCAAGATCGGCGTCATGAACTGTTTTTCTCGCAAGCGGGATTTCTTCGAAGAAGAGAATGTGAGTATCCTGAGTATTTTTTCTTCGCGGGTCGCGATTGCGCTCCAAAATGCCTGGTTGCATGAGGAGGTCGGACAGCGTGCCTCTCGGCTGGATGTTCTGCGGAATATTTCGCGAAAGCTCAACGAACATCTGGAGCTCTCCGATATTTTCGAGGCCATCGCCAATGGAAGCGAGGAAATGATCGGGGCCACCCGGTGTCATGTAAGTATACGGGAAGAAGATTTCGGCCAGATGGAATTTCTCTACACGAGAGGGCTCTCCCGGGAATATTTGGATTCACTCCGGGAAAGGTATGACCTGACGCTTGTCGCCACCGCCGAGAGCACTTTGGAGCCCGTTTTTGTCGGGGATATTTTTTCCGACCCCCGGTACGCGCAGCCGCATAATCTGGCTATATCCGAGGGGATCGGGGCCATTCTGGTGACGCCGCTGGTATGCAAGAGCAAGAGCTTCGGGATGCTGACGTTGTACTGGGATGAGAAGCGCAAATTATCTCCAGCCGAAATTTCGCTCGCGAAGATATTCTCGGATCAGGCCGCCACGGCGATTCAGAACGCGGAATATCATGCCGAAGCGGTCCGCAACGGAAGATTTTTCCAGAGTGTATTCCAGGAAAATTCAGATGCCATCATCATCGTGGCGCACCCCTCGGGCTTGATCACCCACTGGAACGCCGCCGCGGAAAAACTCTATGGTTACAGCGCCGATGAAATATTGGGGCAGAGTATTAAAACGATCTTCCCTCCCGGTATGGAAGAATTTTACCTGGATATGCGGGATCGGGTTATCGGATCGGACGAATCGGGTTTTTACGACGCCGTGCGTGTTTCGAAAAACGGTGTTTTGATTCCCGTCCGGCTCGCAGTGACGAGGATCAAGAACGAGGTTGGAGAAATTACGGCGGTCGTGACCATTCACCGGGATATTTCAGAGCAAAAACAGAGAGAAGACGCCCTGCGGAAGGCCAGCTCGGAATTTGAAACCCTGGCGCGCACCGACACGCTGACCGGCCTCTTTAACCGGCGTGTTCTGACGGAGAGGCTGAACCTGGAAATGAGCCGGGCCCAGCGGTACGGTTCTCCCCTGAGCCTGCTGATTCTCGATATCGATCACTTTAAAAGCATCAACGACACGCACGGCCACCCCGTGGGCGATATGGTGTTGTCGGGATCGGCGGAAGTCATCAGCATTCTCTCTCGCGATTCCGACGTCCCGGCGCGCTACGGCGGGGAGGAATTTTTCATTGTTCTGCCGGAGACCGACCTGGCCGGGTCGCTCCTTTTCGCCGAGAGACTCCAATTGAGATTTGCCGAGAAAATGTATGACGGTATCAATGGAGACAAATTCGGTGTGGCGTGCAGCATCGGGCTGACCGAATTCAGAAAAGATGAGGACGACGAGTCAAGCATCATGGCACGCGCCGATGCGGCCCTCTATCAGGCCAAGGAGACCGGCCGGGACCGAATCTGCACTGCCTGAGCAACTGCCGCCCTCCGGCGCATCACCCCTCCCTCTTTCCCGCACCCTCCTGTCGCGGTAATCTTCTTTTGGCCGAGTATTTGACTGTACCCGCCGGAGGAAGCCATGAAGCGCCCCGCGCTCGCCCAGCGCCGCAACATCGGCATCATCTCGCACATCGATGCGGGAAAGACGACGACGACCGAGCGCATCCTCTACTACACCGGGCGGGTCCACCGCATCGGCGAGGTGGACGAGGGCAGCGCCACGACCGACTGGATGAGCCAGGAGCGCGAGCGCGGCATTTCGATCACCGCCGCCGCCATCACCACTGAATGGGCCGATCACGAGATCACCATCATCGACACGCCCGGCCACGTGGATTTCACCATCGAGGTCGAGCGCAGCCTGCGCGTGTTAGATGGCGCGATCGCCATCTTCAGCGCGGTCGAGGGCGTCGAGCCCCAGAGCGAAACCGTCTGGCACCAGGCCGACAAATTCGGCGTCCCCCGCCTCGCCTTCATCAACAAGCTCGACCGCACCGGCGCGGATTTCGAGCGCACGCTGGAGATGATCGACGAGCGCCTCGGCGCCCGCATCGCCGTCATGCAGTGGCCGGACGGTGACGGTGACCGCTACGAAGGGCAGGTGGACGTGCTCACCGGCGAGTATCTTTCGTGGCGGGATGAAGATGAAGGCCGGGAGATGGGGCGCCACCCCGCCGAGGGCGCCCTCGCCGAAAAAGCCGCGGAGCTCCGGGACGCTCTGATCGAAGCGGTTGCGGATCATGACGACGCTCTCGCGGAGGCTTTCCTCGAAGGCGATCCGATCGATGACGGCGCGATCAAGAAAGCCCTTCGAAAAGCTGTGCTGGCCGGAGAACTGGTTCCGGTTTTCTGCGGTTCCTCTCTCCGCAACCGGGGGATTCAGCCGCTTCTGAACGGGGTTGTGGATTACCTGCCCTCGCCGTTGGAGGTTCCGCCCGCCGCCGGGCACCTCCCCGGCGATGAGGGCGATGAAGAAACGCGGCCGCCGGATGAGGGCGCTCCCTTTTCAGCGCTCGTCTTCAAGGTCCAGATGGACGAGGGCCGCCGCCTGACATTTCTCCGCGTCTACAGCGGAAAGGGAAAAACGGGCGCAGAGTATCTGAACACGGGACAGGAAAAATCCGAACGCCTCGCGCGCCTGTTCCGGATGTACTCCCACAAGCGCGAGCGCATCGACGAGATCGGACCAGGGGATATCGTCGCTGCCGCCGGCATGAAGTGGGCGTCCACGGGCGACACCCTTTGCGAGTCGAAGCATCCCATTCGCTACGAATCCATCGACGCGCCGCCGCCCGTCATCTCGTCGGCCATTGAGCCCCGCGACGCGACCGGCGCCAAAAAACTTGACGAGACGCTGGAAAAACTCGAGGCCGAAGATCCGACGTTTCACGTCCGCCGGGACGAGGACACCGGGCAGATTCTCATCAGCGGCATGGGCGAGCTTCATCTGGATGTGCTCACCCACCGGATCGCGCAGGAGTTCGGCGTGGACGTTCGCGTGGGGCAGCCGCGGGTGGTGTATCGGGAGACGCTGGTCAGGGAGGCCGAGGTCGAGGCTGTCTTCGACCGCGAACTGGCTGGAAAGCCACAGTACGCCAAAGTGAAAGTCCGCGTCTCGCCCGCGCCGGGAAAAGGCGTGAGCTGCGCGAGCCTCGTCGCGGCCGAAGGAGAAGGGGGGGCGGTTCCCCCGGCGCTGCTGAAGGCCGCGCTCTCGGCCCTCGAAGCGTCCGCCAGCAGCGGCGTGCTCGCGGGCTACGAGATGGTGGACGTGCGCGCCGAGATCGCCGCCATCGACTACGACCCCGATCGGGGGACGGAGGCCGCGTTCGGGGTCGCGGCGGGAAACGCCTTCATCGAGGCCTGCCGGAAGGCGGGCGGCCAGTTGCTGGAGCCCATGATGGCGGTGGAGGTGACCGTGCCCGACGAGTTTGTCGGCACCGTCATCGGCGACCTCAACGCGCGGGAGGGGCAGGTCGGCGGCGTCGAGGATCGGGGAGGGTCCGTTCCTTTCCAGATCGTCCGGGCGAAAGTCCCCCTCGCCAGGATGTTCGGCTACTCCACCTCGCTTCGCTCCGCGACGCAGGGCCGCGCGACCTACACGATGAGCTTCTCGCACTACGCGCCCTGCGAGATGAGCGGGGGGTAGTCGGCTCCGCTTTTTTATCTTCTGAATTTGCAGAATTTTCATCCGGCATGCCGTGCGTTTTAGAAATTCTCGGCAATAAACTCTAATTTTTCCTAACAAAGTGAGCCGATGTCGATATACTGGAGGCAGGTTTGCGTTTTGGAAACATCCCTCCCAGCGGTGACGAGGTACCGAGGTATCAATGCTTTAAGTCTGCGCCCGAAATTCGTGGCGCCCATGGCGCCCATGGCGGCTACGGCGGTTCTGCTCGCGGTTTTGTCCACCGACCTGCTGCTCCCGGTGGGTGCGGCGGGCGGTGTGCCGTACGTGCTGGCCGTTGTTATCGTTTGGTTTAATCGCTCGCCGAAGTGGATATTTCCGTTCGCTGTCATTACCTCTGTGCTTGTTTTCATGGGCTATTTTTTCTCCCCCGCACGCGGATCATTGGAGATGGAGATCAGTCATCGTGCCCTGGCCTTGTTTGTCATCTGGGGCGTGTCCGCTCTTCTCGTGAATGTGGAAAAGACGCAGGAGACCTTGCGGGACCGCGAGGAGTTTCAGCGCTCCATCATGGACAACGCCGTGGCCGGCATCGTTACGATTGACGAGGGCGGTATTGTCCGGTCATTCAATGCATCCGCCAGCACCATCTTTGGATACAACCCCGATGAAGTCATCGGGCGAAACGTTTCCATGTTGATACCCGCTCCGTTTGCGGATAAGCACGACGCCCACATCGCGAATTATCTCCGTACCGGCGAGAAAAAAGTCATCGGAATCGGCCGGGAGGTGGTCGGCCTTCGGAAGAACGGGAAAGTTTTTCCTCTGGAGCTTTCCGTGAGCGAGACGCATAGCGCGGGTCAACGGATGTTCACGGGCTTCGTTCACGACCTCACCGAGCGGAAACAGGCGGAGGAAGTGCGCAGCCACGCGGATATACTGGAGGAGATGGTCCGGCGGGACGGGTTGACCGGCCTGTTCAACCGGCAGGTTCTGTTGGACGCGCTGGAGCGGGAAGTGGAACGGTCCCGGCGGTACGGATTTCCACTGAGCATCCACATGATCGACCTCGATCATTTTAAACGCGTCAACGACACGCACGGTCACATCGTGGGTGATGATGTCCTGGCCCGGTCGGGCAGGGTCATCCAGTCTGCGATGCGCGCCTCGGACGTCACCGCCCGGTACGGGGGTGAGGAATTTTGTATCATCCTTCCTCAAACGGATTTTCGCGGAGCGGTCACATTCGCGGAGAGAGTTCATCGCCAGATTACCGCGGAGGTGTACTCGGGTTCGGACAATGAGGAGTTTCGCATTACATGCAGCATCGGCGTTGCCGAGTTCGATCCGGAATCGGACGACGCCACGAGTTTCCTGGATCGGGCGGACCAGGCCCTTTACCAGGCCAAGAATTCGGGCCGCAACCGGATATGTCCTCCCGTGACTTCCGAAAGGCAAGTTGCTCCTCCCTCCGGCCCATGAGCGCCTGAAGAGGAAGCGCCTTTCATCAGTTTCTGCTACGCTTCCATCCTTTGATGATCTCCCCGCTATAGGTTTCGATATGAAATCGGATCTCTTATGAACGAATCCGCTTTGTCCGCGGTCTTCGCACTGGGCACTGCGGTATCGTCGGCCACGTTCAGCATTCTCGTTCGAAAGGGACAGCGATACGGGGGGGCGACGACGGGCGTTTTGATCGGGCTCATCGTGAGCGTCCCGCTGCTGGCGATTGCGACGGTGGTTTTTTGGGACCCCGCCTGGTGGGCGCCGGGCGTCTACGTGTATTTCGTGGCGGCCGGCCTGCTGGGGCCTTGTTTGGGGCGGGTGTTCATGTTTCTGGCCATACATCATCTCGGTGTTTCGCGGGCGATTCCGCTGAAGGCGGTCGCCCCGCTTTTTACCGCGATGCTGGCCTACTGGCTGCTTGGGGAGCGGCCCGGGCCCTATATCTGGTTGGGGACGTTTCTCATCGTGGCGGGCTGCGCGGCTTTCACCGTGAAGAAAAAGGACGATTCCTCCTGGAGCCGGCGTCTCATCTGGCTGCCCTTCGCGGCGGTGGCCGCTTTTGGATTCGGCGCTATCGCCCGCAAGATCGGTCTTGGGGTGCTTCCGGCCGTCCTGCCCGGCATCACGATCACGACATTTACGGGGATGCTTTTCCTGATCGGGTTTTCCACTTTGCTTCCCCGCAATCAGCGCCCCGACCTTCGCTGGGGGAAGGCGTGGTATTTCTACGGCGCCTGCGGCCTGATCAACACACTCTCCTTTCTGTCGAGTTTTTACGCTTTGATGTATGGTGATGTCACCATCGTGATGCCCCTTTCCAATACGGCCCCTTTCTTTGCGCTTCTGTTGAGTCATCTTCTTTTGCGGGACGTGGAGCGGGTAACGCGTCTCGTCGTGCTGGGAACGGTTTTCACGGTGACCGGAGGCGGCCTCATCGCCTGGCGGGTTTTCTAAGGTCCGGAGACGAGGTCCGGAAAGTACCGCCACAACGCCTGTTCACCCGCATGATTTTTCCGGAGATCCACACCCCATGAAGCCGAAGCGATGAACGAGATGACCCTGTCCGTCATCTTCGCCGTGAGCACGGCGGCCTCGACGGGATGTTTTTCGATCATCGTCCGCCGGGGCCAGAGCCACGCCAACGCCGTGACGGGCGTGCTCATCGGCCTCATGGTGACTCTGCCGCCCCTGATGGCCGCGACCTGGGCGCTCTGGCGGCCGGAGTGGTGGAACCCGGAGGCCTACGCGCTGCTCGCGGCGAGCGGGCTGTTGGGCCCCGCGATCGGGCGCGTCCTCGATTTTGCGGCGATTCACTACCTCGGCGTGGCGCGCGCGCTGCCGCGGGCA
>CAMYJL010000182.1 GCA_947258645.1 uncultured Nitrospinota bacterium | reverse complement strand
TGCCGGGATAATGTTTGCTGGGGGGTCAAGGGAGAACGGATAATCCTCTGCCGGGTTTCATTGTTTGTAAAATATGGACTATTAAGACTTTCTTAACCTCTATCATATTAAATTATAATACTTTGGTAATATACATCATTTTAAAGCCCATATGACACTTTTTTGGGGCGCGGGTTAAAGAAAACAAAGGGGGAGCGAAGTTCCGGCATTTGTGGCATCGCCGCGGGCGTATGCGGGATGGTCTGTGCCGGGCGCTGCCGGAAATTTGAGAAAATCCGGAAGAAACAAGGCCAGAAAGGGAAAAATCGGAAAGAGGGCGAATCAGACACGGGCGCCGAGGGCGCGCGCAATCTCGCTTTTGATCACTTCGACTTCGATGGGCTTGGTGATGAATCCATTCGCGCCCGCACGGACCGCGAGTTCTTTGTCCTCCGCCATTGCCTGGGCCGTGACGGCGAGGATGGGAATATCTTTTGTGGCGGGGCCGGTTTTGAGACGCCGGATGGCTTCGAATCCGTCCATGACGGGCATGCGGAGGTCCATCAGAATGAGATCGGGTTGAATCCGGCAGACGGCCTCGATGGCTTCTTCGCCGTTAAAGGCGGATTCTACAAGAGTGGCGCTTTTCATCAGGATTTTCATGTATTCATGGTAGTAGTCCATGTCGTCCACGACGAGAATTTTCCGCCCGCTCCAGGGGGCGTCGTTTCCGGCGGGTTCTTCTTCGTTGATCTTCGGGATGCCGGCCTGGGGTGTTTTTAACTGAGCGTGGGGAAGGGCGATGGTGAACATACTCCCTTTTCCTTCCTCGCTTTCCACCCAGATGCGTCCGCCGTGCATCTCGATAAGCTTGTGGGCCAGGGCGAGACCAATTCCCAGTCCGCCGGCCCGGCGCGTGTAGCCGCTCTCGAGTTGGTGGAAGCGATCGAAGATGGTTTCTTTCTCCTCGGGCTTAATTCCCATCCCTTCGTCTCGAACACTGATTCGGGTTTCATCGGAACCGGCGCGGGTGCGGACGCAGATGGCGCCGCCCTCGGGCGAGTATTTGATGGCGTTGTCAATGAGGTTGTTCAGAATTTGCCCGACGCGCCTCGAATCGCAGGGGACGATGCCGCAGTCCGGATCGCACTCCAGGCTCAGGGAGAAATTTCCGGGCAGGCGGGCGTGCCATGAATCCACCACTGCGCCGGTGAGGTCGTTGATGGCGACCTGTTCCACATTGAGAACGGTTTTCCCCGCCTCGATGCGATCCAGGTCGAGAATCTCCTCGATCATGGCAAGCAGGTATTTCCCCGACTCCCGAATCTTGGGGACGAGCTGGAGCGTCATTTCGTCCTTGCTCTCTGCGTCCCTCATGATGAGATCGCTGAAGCCGATGACGCTGTTCAGGGGGGAGCGCAATTCGTGGCTCATCGTCGAGAGGAACTCGCTCTTGGCACGGCTGCCGGCCTCGGCTTCCTCCAGGGCGAGCTTGAGTTTTTTTTCGCTCTCGATGCGCTCGATCAGGTCCTTGTATATGATACACATGGCAATCGTATTTCCGCTCTCATCCTTGACCGGAGAGATCGTGATACTCACCAGCATCGGGGTGCCGTCCTTGTGGAGGCGCTCCGCCTCGAAATGGGAAGACTCCCCCTCTTGAAATGCCCGGGTTCCGTTTGCATGGGCTGCGTCTCTGTTTTTTTCAGGGATGAGCATTTGGACCGATTTCCCCAGGGCTTCCTCTTCGGAATAACCCAGGAGTTTTTCTGCCCCAATGTTCCATTGGATGATTTTGCGGTCGACATCCACCACCATGATGGCGTCCGCGTTGTCGGCGATGACGCTGCGGAAAAAATTCCGGCTGCGCCGGGCTTCGTCGTGGAGTCGCGTATTTTGAATGGCCGCGCCCAGATGACTGGCGATGGAGGTAAGCAGTTCCTCGTGTGCTGTTGTGAAGAAGGCGGGTTTTTTGCTGGACAAGTGCATGTGAGCGATGCACTGATCGTCCTGAAGAATAGGAATAACCAATGCACTTCGGTATCCCAATTTGGCGTGATGCGTCTCTCTCCACGAGGGGGCCGAAAGGTCGGGGATGAGATGCGGCCGTTTTGTCTGGTAGACGATGCTGGAAATGAGCCCGGTTGATGGGACATTTTTTGAAGATGGGCCGGAATGTTCACTCGCGTCGTCAAAATAGTAGTTGTAATTCCCTTCTTCAGAGATGAGTCGCGCAATTAAAATTCGATCGACGGGGACAGCGCGGCGTATCTCTTTGACGATGGTTTGAAAGAGTTCATCCGATTCAAGAGTCGATCCGACAGCCCTGGCGATCTTGGCGGTGATCTCTTGACGCGCTGCGTGATCGCGGGTTTCTTCCATCAGTCGCGCCTTTTCGATGACGGTGGCGATTTGGGAGGCGAGAGCGGTCAGAAGTTCCAGATCTTCCTTGTCGAAAAAATTAATTTCCTGCGAAAAGCAGTTGATGACGACAAACGGTTTTCCTTGCCGATAGACCGGAGTGGCGATATAGGCGTGGAGGTCGTGTCGGCGGGCCCACTCGATATTGACCCATCGCGGATCCTTTTGAATGTCGGGGATGACAAGCGCCTCGCCCGTTTGAGCGACGGTCCCGACGAGGCCTTGCCCCAGATGGAAGGAGATGGCTCCTCCGTCGGCGATCTCGCCTTCTGAAGCGCAGAGATTGAATGTTTCCGTTCTTTCGTCGAAGAGAAAAATCCGTGATTTGTCTCCCTGGGTGAGCTCCACCGAGGCGCGGGCGATTCTGGTCAGCGTTTCTTCCAGCTTCATGTTTTGCGAGATTTTCCGGCTGAGTTCGTTCAGGATAGCCAGCCGCTGCGCCCGCTCCTCGGATTCGCGGAGGAGGCTGGCATTCCGGATGGCCGGACCGAGATGGCTGGCGATGGAAGTGAGCAAGTTTTCGTGCTTTTTGGAAAAGGCGCCTACTTCCCGGCTGGCCAGGCGTAAATGGGCGATGCACTCATTGTCCTGGAGGATGGGAATTGCCAGCATCGCCCGGAAGCCGGCCTTGGCATGTCGCGAATTGGACCAGGGGCTATCCTGTATATCCGGGGTATTTTGGAGCTTTTTCGTGGTGTACATCTCCTTGGCCATGAGTTTGCTGATGTCGGAAGGGCCGCCCGAAATATTGTTTGGGTCTGTGTAGTCCGGACTATTTTCTGAGTCTGCGTAGTAAAAGAGGTATTTTTCTTTTTCGACGGAATAGCTTGCGATCATGAACCGGTCAAAGGGTATGGCACTCCGGATCATTTGGGCGATGGTCTTGAAAATCTCTTCCGTCTCCAGAGTCGATCCAACGGCCCGGGCGATCTGGGCGGTAATTTCGGCGATCTCTTTGGAATGTGCCAAATCTCCCCAGGCCTGGCGCAGGGTGCGCAGGGGCAAATCCCGGAAAGCGAAGAATATCAACCCGCCCAGCAGGATGCCCGACAGGGCCATCCATCCGGTATTCGCGAGAATGGGGCGCAAGGATAGGCTTACCTTGATTTGTCCGACCGGGACGCCCGAGTCGAAGAGGGTTTCGGTCTTCGTCATGAGGGGATGGGCCAGCTCAACGCCATTATCGACGATGACCTTGTTTTTGGTGTCGAAGATTTGCCGGTGGTATTTTTCGCTGTCTTCCGGGTCCCGTTCGGTGATCTCTTCCAGCCGGGAGGTTTGGAAGTACCACATACTGGGATTCCCACTGATGATCATTGACGAAAGGTGTCCGCTGATCCCCGCTTCTGCTTTCAGGGTTCCCGCCATGAATTGGTAGGCGAGCCCGAAATATGTCGAGGGCAGGGCCAGCGCGACGAGGATAGCCGCATACACAGTGATATGGCTGATCCTTTTAACGGCTTCTAAGCTTCCCTTGTCCATGTCCGGCGTCCTTACTCGTCCTGGGCCACCCGGTCGTTTGAGCGAACGACCCAGTGTCCCGTCCGGGTGAGAATCTTGCTTCCCTCCGCGGGGCGCACGAAAGCGATGAATTGTTGCACCAGAGCGGATGGCTTTTTGGGGCCGGTCACCATGTGATAGCGCTTGAAATACGGATAGGCTCCCTCGGCGATGGCCTGGGGGCTCGGCATGACGCCGTTGAGCGATAGCGGTTTCATCCGGCGTTTTTCCGATAGGATCAGGATGAGCCCCGCGTGTTTGGATATTCTTTCCTTCGGAAAATGAATTTGATCAAACGCGGCTCGAAGTGCTTTCCTCAGTGTGATCATGTTTCACTTCTTCTCCAAGAGTGGTGGTTTTTCAGCCAAATTAACGGGATAAATCAGCCGATGGGGTGATCACCTCCGGGCGTGCCCAGGTTCCGTTTCCCCGGGAGTTTTCATTTTTTCCACAATTTCAAGAATATATATAATAAAATATATACCGTTATTATATTACATTATTCTTCGGCGGGAGTGTGCGCTTATTTTGGGCGGAACGGCCGGAAAAGATACGATAAATCAGTTGTTTGAAGAAATGGTTGAAAATTTCCGGCCAGGGCGAAGCGGTCTGTTTCTGGGAATGATGCGGATTGCGCCAGAGGGCCTATATTGAGTGGTAGGCCCCCTTGGGACTCCGCCTCCGAAGACCCGGAGGAGGGAATCATGAACCCATATTTACCCAAAAAAATTCTTGTGCCCCTGGATATGTCGGAAGAAAGCGTGCGTGTCCTCCAGGCCGCCATGAGGATGGCGGGGGGGGAGGAGTCTGAAGTTCATGCCTTTCATGTGGTGGACGACACCCATTACAGGAAAGGTCTTGCAGTGTCGGGGATATCCACGAGCAAGCTCAGAGAGGATGCATTTCTCGCGATGGAAAACCGTCTTGAACTTCTGGCGAACAGAGTGTCCGGGAAGGTCAAAGTGCGGACCACGCTGATATGGGGCGATCCTGTTAAGGACATCATCCAGATGGCCAAGGCGGGCGACTTTGATCTGATCGTGATGGCGACTCACGGCCGGAGAGGACTCAATCGGTTTTTTTCGGGAAGCGTGACAGAAGAAGTGATGCGCCGTGCTTCCTGTTCCGTCCTCGCCCTCCGGGCGAAAGCACAGGAGGCGGAACCGGCTCGAAAAGAGGAAGAGATGGCGGGTGCCGTTTAACGGGGTTGGGGCCACGAAGCCCGCTCCCGGGAAGAGCAGGCCGCCCGGCGCTCGTGAAATCTTTGGGTCGTTCGCCGGACGGCCCTTGACCGGCCGCTAATGGGGGTTATTTCGCAGTCGCGGCTCGGATCATATTCGGAATCTCTCCAACGCGCTGGCCGACGATGGGGGCATCCGGCCGTTTCGTGAAGGGGATGAGCATGGGGGTCGTTCGCTGGTACGCCTTGTAGGCCTCGCCATGTAAGGCCATGAGGTCGCGCTCTTCGAACTGAAGGGCGACGAGGATGAAGGCGGTCGTCATCGCGGCGAACATGAGGTGACCCATGGTCATGGTGGGGGCCGCCCAGAAAGCGATGATGAACCCCAGCATGAGCGGATGGCGCACGTACTGGTAGAACCAGGGGGTGTGGAAGCGTGCGCCGTTATACGGCCTTCCCAGCAAGTGCAGGGTCACCTGACGCATGCCGAAGAGATCGAAGTGGTCGATCATAAACGTCGCGAGGAGGACGATTATCCATCCCATCGCGGCGGTCGCATGAATCGCCATGCGGATGGCCGGGTTCTCGATCGTCCAGACAACGTCCGTGACGGGCTGCCATGCCCAAAACATCGTAATCAGAATGATGTTGGTCATGAGCACGAAGGTGCTGCGCTCGACGGCTGGCGGGATGATTTTCGTCCACCATACCTTGAAGCCCGGTCGTGCCATGACCAGGTGCTGGATGGCGAACAGGCCGAGGAGCAGGGCGTTGATGAGGATGGACTGGGTGATGGGTCCCGCCGTGCCTGAGTCAATCGTTTTTGGGACGATCACACCGCCCACGAATCCGATGGCGTAAAGGAACGTTCCCAGGAACATCAGATAGCACACCGCTCCATAGATAAATATGGTTCCCCTTCCGATGGCCTTTCCCATTTTTTCCCTCTGCTCAGGTGAATGGGCGTTTCGCCTTGGTGCTCTTCGCAAGCGGTAAATTAGGGTATTGGCCATCTGTGTGCTGTGATCTGGGTCACACTTCTTGTGTTTTTTGAATAATATTCTGGCCACGAGGGGCGCTGGGCTATCAGGAAGGTTTTTGGGTTATTTTACAAAGTTTTATGAAAATCCGGCAAATTACACTCTCACTCCGAGGACGCGGCCGATCTCTGCCCCGAATACTTCCATGTCGATAGGCTTGCTGATGAACCCGTTGGCGCCCGCCAGGGCAGCGCGCGCGTTGTCTTCTTCCATCGCCTGTGCCGTCACCGCCACGATGGGGATGTTCTTTGTCGTGGGGTCGGATTTGAGGCGTTCGATGGCTTCAAACCCATTCATGACGGGCATGCGGAGGTCCATCAGGATCAGATCGGGGTTTTCGCGGCGGGCCAATTCGATGGCTTCCAGGCCGTTGAAAGCGAATGACAGCCGGTCGGCGCTCCGCATCAGAAGTTTCATGTATTCGTGATAGTGCTCCAGGTCGTCCACGACCAGGATGTTCCGCCCGGTCCAGGGGTCTCCCTGGCCGAATGGCTCTTTCGCTCCATCGCCCTGCTCCTGGCCGGTAGGTTCCGTTTTGAGCGACGCAATTCGTGGGAGCGTGAAGGTGCATGTGCTCCCCTCTCCCTGCGTACTTTCCATCCAGATGCGGCCTCCGTGAATTTCCACGAGCTTTTGCACGAGGGAGAGGCCAATTCCCAGCCCGCCGGCCCTGTGGGTGTAGCCGCTATCGAGCTGGTGGAAGCGCTCGAAGACCATTGCCGTCTCTTCGGGGCTCATTCCGAGGCCTTCGTCCCGGATACTGATCCTGACTTCGTCGGGTGTGGCGAGGGTGGTGACGAGGATGGCTCCGCCGTCGGGTGAATATTTGATGGCATTGTCGATGAGGTTGTTCAAGACCTGACTGATGCGTGTCGAGTCGCAGCTGATCAAGCCGCACGGGGAATCGAGTTCACAGGTCAAGGAATACTTATCGGACAGCCGGGCCTGCCAGGAATCCACTGTGCCGATGATGAGATTGTTGATGGAGATGGACTCCGGATTCAGCACCACTTTTCCCTGCTCGATCCGGTCGTGGTCGAGGAGTTCTTCGATCATCAAGAGCAACTGTTTTCCCGCATTCTGAACTTTGGGGACGAGTTGGAGCGTTATCTCGTCCTTCACCCCTTCATCCTTCAAGATAAGATCGCTGAATCCGATAACGGCATTGAGTGGGGAGCGCAACTCATGGCTCACGGTCGAGAGGAAATCGCTCTTGGCGAGACTGGCCGCCTCCGCATCATTTTTGGCCTGGAGAAGTTTTTCTTCGGCTTCCTTTCTCTCGGTGAGATCCTTGCAGATGGCGCAGATCGCGATGATTTCCCCATCCTCATTTCGAACCGGTGACTGCGTGACATCTATGGGAATGATTGTTCCGTCTTTCTTCCGGTGTGTGGATTCCTTTCGGGACGACTTTCCATCCTGGAACAACGATTCGAGCAAGTGTTTTCTGACGGTGGACCAATTTTCATTGTGTTGATGGGAAATGATGAGATCGCCGACGTCTTGGCCGATCGCCTCCGATTCCGCGTATCCATAGAGATTCACCGCGCCATCGTTCCAAAGGATAATCCTGCTCTCTTTGTCTGTCACAAAAATTGCATCTGCGTTGTCGTCCACAACGCTCCGGAAGAAGTTTCGGCTGCGTTTCGCCTCCGCGTGGAGGCTGGCGTTTTCAATGGCGACGGCCGCCTGGTTGGCGAGGCTCGTGGCGAGCTGGACCTCCTCGCGGCCGAAGACATAACCCTGCTCGCGGAAAATTCCGAGTGTGCCCAGTATGCGGGAGCCGGCGAGGAGGGGGACGCAAAGCGTGGCGCTGCCGCGGGGGAAATCCTCTTTTTGGCGAATCTCAGGGGCGATCCGAGGATCATTGCCGGTCGATTCTGAAATGAATGGCTCGCCGGTCTGCGCGACGAGACCCGCGATCGGGGTTCCAATCGAAATTTTTTCCCGGCTCATCATTTTCATCGCGCCCGGAGTGACGCCCTGGCGCACCAGTTGGTTCCCCTGGAGGAGGCGAAAGCCCGCTTCGCCCTCGAAGAGGGCCGCTGAGGCCTTGGAGATGGATTCGAGAACATTCGCGAGGTCCAGTTCTCGCGTGAGACGCTGGCTGATGTTGACGAGGGCGGCCAGGCGCTTGCCTCTTTTCTCGGACTCTCCATAGAGGGCGGCATTTTCGATGGCGACTCTGGCCTGTGAGGCGAGGGCGCCCAATAGTTCCATGTCTTCTTCGGTGAAAAAATTCGCCTGCCGTGCGACGCAGGTGATCGCTCCGATGACTTTTCCATTTTTCTTGAGGGGATGGCCCAAAAAGGAGTGCAGGCCGTTTTCGCGCGTCCATTCGGGATGGGTGGGATCTCCGGCATCGGGGATGTTGTTAATGAGATTCGGTTCCCCCAACCGAATCGTGACGCCCGTCAGCCCGATTCCTGCCTGAATTCGATGCCGGCTGACGGGGACCGGAATGCCGCTGTTCGCCCGAAGGACAAACTCCCCGGAAGGCTCGTCGAGAAGGTAAATTCTGGTGTGATCTCCCTGGAACAATTTCATGACCGCATCCGAGATGCTCGCAAGCACTTCGTCGAGGCTCAGATATTCGCTGATCCTCTGGGTGATTTGATTGAGTACTGCGAGGCGGTCCGCCCGCCGTTGGCTCTCCTCGAAGAGCTGGGCCTTTTCGATAGCCGCGGCCGCCTGATCGGCGAAAGTTTGGGCCGTCTCGATGAGATGCTCTGGAAGACTCACGATTTCGTCGAAATAATAGCTGACCGTGCCGAATCCGTTCTCGCTTCCCCGGAGCGGCAAATGAAGGACCGATCGGTAGCCCTCCTCGCGTATCATGTCGTGCATCGGGGCGGTCCGCTCGTCCGAGGGGGCATCGGGAATGAAAATGGGCGAAGATGTCCGGACGGCGGCGTGGACCGCACGAATGTCGATTCTCGCTTGGGCCGCTTCGAGGAACCGGTCCGAGAGGCCAAAGTGCCAGGCCATCTTCTGAGCACCGTCGGAGTCCATCTTGTTGATCGCGCATCGATCCGCCTTCAAAACCTCCCGGCCGGCCCGGCCGATCATCTCGAAGATAGAAGAGGGATCCGTATGGGAGGACAGTTCATGAGCCAGATCTCCGAGCAGGCAAAGCTGAGCGGTATAGTCCTGGCTTTCTTCATAAAGGGTGGCGTTCCGGATGGCTGGTCCCAGATGGCTGGCGACCGAAATGAGTAAATCCTCCTGGGCCTGGGAAAAGGGCTCTGTTTTTTTCCTGGAGAGGATCATATGAGCGACATACTGATTTTCCTGGAGGATCGGAACCGCCACCACGCTCCGATACCCTTGCTTTGCATGGCGGTTTTCCCGCCACCGGCTGTTTTGTATATCCGGGACATTGAGTGGTTGTTTTGTTTTGTATACTTCCTGGCCCATCACCCCGCGGCGAAAATTCTCTTCTGAGGGAGGGCCGAGGGCCTCGCCTCCTTCTTCATGGAACCGGCGAACGGTTTCCTCTGAATGTGTTGCAATGACGATTTTGTCGCAAGGGACGGCCTGCCTGATTTCGCCGGCGATTTTTTTGAAGAGTTCATTCGGCTCAAGGGATGAGCCGGCCGCCTTGGCAATATTTTCGGTGATTTGCAGGCGCGCGGTGTGCGTTTCTGATTTTTGATACAGAGAGGCGTTGCGGATGGCCGCGCCGAGATGACTGGAAACGGAAGTGAGCAGTTCTTCATGCATTTTGGTGAAACCGCCCAATTTCCAACTGGCCAGGAATAAATGCGCGATACACTGCTCTTCTTGGAGAATCGGGATTGTCAGCACGCTTCGATATCCGTGTTTGGCGTGCCGGGTCTCCCGCCATTTGCCGTTTTGTAAATCCGGGATGTTGATCAGGCATTTTTTTTCGTAAAGATCTTGGACGATAAGTCCGCGCTCAAAAATTATCGGCTGGGGCGGGCCGATTTTCGAATCCCCGTCTTCATGGAAATTCTGGACGGTCATCTTTCTCATGTCGTGACTCCCAATGATGATCCGATCGCAGGGAACGACGCGGCGGATTTCATCGGCGATGGTCCGGAATAGCTCGTCCGGCACAAGCGTGGAACTGACCATCCTGGAAATGTTGTTTGTTATCTCCAGTTGGGATGCCCGTGTTTCAGATGCCCGGAAGTAAGAAGTGATCTTCCACAACCCGAGTAGCATCAGGCCTGAAATAACAAGTGCGACCAATTCAGGGAGAAAATTATGAGCATGATCGCTGGAGGCGGAAATCAACCTCACTAAGGTAATGCTCCGCCGAATGGCCATGAGGAGTATTGCCGAAGCAATTAATAACCATGCAACTCGTTTTCGTGTTATCCAGATCAGTCGCAAGGCCAATAATGTGGCCGCAAATTGAAGGAAAATGGAAATGCCAAGAATCAGGATGGTGTTGGTCATTTCATCTCTTCCGTCGGAAAGAAATCGCCTCGGCGCACATTTCGGAAAATGTCCGCCGTGACGGGTTGGGGCCGAATGCCGGGATCCAAGCCAACGCCATGAGCCGCCGTTTGATTTTTTCTCCCTCGGCGAATCCGGCGTTGGAGGAAAGGGCGTCCGGAACGTGCATTTTGTCGTTCTGCTGGGCTGAGAGCATAAAAAATCCCGCCTTCAGAATTGATGAAATCTCTTTTGTCTGAATAAATTGCAGTAATTATAATATAGTAATTTAAGTCGATAGCAATATATGTTATTTGGCGTTCCCGATCGATATGTATTTTTTGATTAACCAAAATTTTACAATTGATTAATAAGTATTTGTGGTTCGGTAACAAATGCGGCCAGAAAGAGAA
>CAMYJL010000181.1 GCA_947258645.1 uncultured Nitrospinota bacterium | reverse complement strand
AAGACCGTCCAGCGTCCTTCCAGCGGAATGAACATCTCCTCGAACGGATGATCGTGCAGGGGCGCTCCCGAGGCGGGACGGTTTTCGTTGATCACGAAAGAGACCTCGCCCTCGGCGAGGGAGGGGGGCGGCCCGTTTCCTTCGTTGTCTCCGCCGACGCTCCCGATGTAGCGGCGGATACCCCGCACGCCTTCGGGCCGCTGTGCCTCGCGGTAGACGTGAAAGTTCATCGGACATTCTTCATAGCGGATGATCTGGGTGGCCGGGTCTGGAGGAGGGTCCGGAACCGCGGATTCGGTCGGAGCGCCTTCGGGGAGACCTTCCCGCAGGGATTCGTGATAGACGGGGTACTGATAGTTTCCCTGCCCGTGGATGAACGACAGAAACCCGTTGTCCTTCCCCGCGTTCCGGAAGCCGCGCATGATGCCCGGGGAAATCCGGATGGCGTCGTATAGCCCCAGGACAGTGCTCTTGTTCTCGCGGGTGTTGGGGTCTTCCCAGAAAATCTCGAACTCGCCGTCCCAAACCATGAAGCATTCCTCGTCCTGGTGATCGTGGAGCGGAGCGCCGTTCCCGGGGGACGCCATAACGATCCCGTTGCAAAAGTCCCATCCCGGCAGTGGCGCCCGCAGGGGCTGGCCCGGGATGCCGCCGATATAGCGATAGATGGCCCGGTGGTTCCCTTCCCGAAGGGACTCGTGGTATTCCCCCCAATCCGGAATCAGTTCGGCGAAGCGAATAACGGTTACGGGTGCGGCGGTGGTTTGGGCTCCGGACAAACCGGCCTTTGGAAACGGTGTGTCGCTCACAGGCTCTCCCCCTCCCTGCGTATTCAGAAGTTTGCTGTTGAGAGAACCATTATAAATGGTCCTACGGCGATCGGTAGGGCCTGCCCGTTTTGTAGTGGCGCAGGTATTCGCGGATTCGGTTGATCTCATCCTGCCTGCCGGCGACTTCTGCCTGGCGTAAAGCCTGGCTTGCGGCGCCGATGGCCGAGGAGAATTGGCCGAGTTCCGCGTAGGCGGCGGCGAGGGAGTTGAGCGCGATGGGGTCCGCGGCGTTCGCTGCGAGAACTTTCCGGGCGATATCGAGGGCTTCGTTGCCGTTCCGCCACTCGGCGCGGGGCGCGGTGGCGAGCAGCCAAGCGAGAAGGTTGCCTGTCTGACGATCCTCCGGCGTCAGACGAACCCCCTCGCGCAATACCTCGATCGCTTGCCCGTAGCGCCTCGCCTGAAAAAGCGTCAGGCCGAAGTTGAAGCGGGCTTCGGCGAGGGCGGGATTGCCCTTGAGCGCCTTGAGAAATTGCTCCGCCGCTTCCTTGATCTCGCCCTTTCGCGCCAGCGCCAGACCCAGGTTGTTATGGGCTATCGGGGAGCCGGGCCGGAGGCGAAGCGCCTCCTTCAGCTCCTTGATCCCCTCTTTCACATCTCCCGATTCCGCGAGTGCCCGGCCGAGGCCCGCCCGCGGCTTGGCGTATTTCGGGTTGAGGGCGATGGCGCGCCGGTAGTGATCGATGGCCTCGGAGGTTTTGCCGAGGCGGAGAAGTTGGTTGCCGATGTTGCTCAGGGAGATTTCCTTGTATTTCCGGTTTTTCAGGGACTCGCGGTAATGGCGCAACGCCTCTCGGGGCCGGCCCGACTGGGCGTACACCGCGCCGAGGTTGTTGTGTGCCATCCAGCTCTCGGGGTTTTTCCGGATCGTGTCCCGCCAGAGGGATTCCTCGCTCTCGTATATCCAACCCTGCTGCCAAGTCAGTACGCCGAGAATGACAAGGGCCGCCGCCGCCGCGGGGAAGCCCCATTTCGCCGCCTTGGCCTTCTCGCGCCAGGCCCACGCCGCCCCCCCGGCCGCCAGGGAGATCGGGCCGATGCTCGCCAGATACTGGAAGTGGTCGGCCACCCAGGAGAAGAGCATCGGATAGACGTTCAGGAATCCGAGGACGGGCCCGAGCGTGATCAGGAAAAAAAGCGCCGCCGCCGCCGGGCCTCGCCCCCACGACTTTCGCCACCACCAGAGCGGGAAGGCGCCCGCGGCCACGCCGATCAGCCCCAGGTACTGAAGCGGCGCGCCCGCGTCCACGTTCCAGCGCGGGTAGGAAAACATCAAATTCGCCGGCCAGACGAGCTTCCAAAGATAAAACCACATGACTTGCCCGGCGATGAGAAAGCGCTCGAGGACATCCAGGTCCCACGCTTCGCCCGAAGCGCCCACCTTGTTGACCTCGAGCCAGGCGGTGAAAAGGCCCGAGGCGGCGCCGACGATGAAGAATGGAATCAAGCGGGTGATCGCCCGGAGGTCCAGCCGCCGGTTCTGGTACCAAAGCACGATCAGGATCGCCGCCGGAAGCGTTGCCGTGACGCTCTTGCTCAGAAGCGCGCAAACGAATAGGGCCATCGCTCCGGCGTAGCGGCGGGGGTTTTTCAAGAGCGCTTTCCCCGGCTCTGACTCGAATTTGAGGTACTGCCGAAGCGCCAGGAGATAGAACAGCCCCGAGAGGACGTTCTTGCGCTCCGTGATCCACGCGACCGACTCCACGTGCACGGGATGAACGGCGAATATCGCCCCCGCCAGCCAGGCGCCCGGAATCCGCAGGTAGCGGAGCAGCCGCCACAGGAGAATCGAGTTCGCGATGTGGAGGAGGACGTTGACCAGATGGTAGCCGGAAGGGTCCAGCCCCCAGATTTTCCGTTCGATCCAGAATGTGGAGAAAACGATCGGGTAATACTGCGGGGTCTCGGCCGTGAGCCAGATGCGGCGGAGGCCCTCCAGATCGAAGAGCAGGGGGTTCGCCGTCAGGTAGGCGTTGTCGTCCCAGATGTAGCCTCCGCCCAGCGCCGTCGAGTAGGCGACCAGCGTGAGCAGGGCCATGAGTATTCCGGGCGGCAGGTCCCCCCCCTTCGTCCACAGCGCCTTCAGGCGGTCCTTCACTGGCGGAACCTGGGGAGCGGTGACGGGAACCACCCGGACTTTATTCTTGCGCCGCTTTTTTCTGGCCATGCGTTAGAGGATACCCCAGCCGACGGCGAATGGCCCGTTTCGGATGAAATCCCTTCAGGAGGAAAGATAGCACCAATTGGCCGGATTGGCTTCAGGTTGGAAGGGGAGGCCTCCGGGGTTTTCATCCCGTCTATAGAGGAGTAATGTATCCGAAATAGGTATCTTCCTTCTCGGAGGGGGAAGCGAATTCCTCACCCCGGCATCAACGCAGGGAGGGTTCTCATGGCGGCGAACTACGAAGTGCTTCCGGGCTACAAGCGGTTCAATCAGAGGGACAATGCTATCATGCGCTCCGCGTGGGACCCCGCGCTCAACTCCTACGGCGAGCGGTCCAAGAAGACCATCAGCGATCACATCAAGAACAACTACCCCGGCTTCGGCCACCGGGATTTTGCCTTCGACTCCGGGACGATGACCGTCGTCTCATCGTTCGGTACCGCCATCAACCGCCCCGACTCGGGGCTCACCTCATGGAAGCCCCTCCAGACCTCGAACGAGCGCGAGATTCCGCCGGAGCTTCGGGATGCCCGCTCCCGGGACCCGGTCGAGATGCGGGAGGGTGTTCGGAAGGTGGCCCGCTACCTCGGTGCCGATCTCGTCGGTTTCACCGACCTCGACGAGAGATGGGTTTACTCTCACCACTACTTCCCCGAAAAGGGGGAGAACCCGCCTGTCGAGCTCCCCGAGGGGTGCGATCAGGTCGTCGTCATGGGCCTCTCGATGGACCACGACATGATGGCGACCGCCCCCACGGCCATCATGATGACCGAGACCCACCGGAACTACTCCCGGATGGCCGCCCTCGTGAGTTCGGTCGCCCAGTACATCCGGGCGATGGGCTACCAGGCCGTCCCCTCGCTGAACGACACCGCCCTCAACGTCCCCCTGGCGGTGGACGCCGGTCTGGCCCAGCCTTCGCGCCTCGGTCCCGCGATCACCCCCGAGTTCGGCCCCCGGGTGCGCTTCTGCAAGGTGATCACCGACATGCCCCTGGAAGCGGTGAGGAAACACCGCGACTTCGGCGCGATCGAGTTCTGCGAAGAGTGCGAGAAGTGCGCCGACGCCTGCCCGTCGAACTCCCTCCCAAAGGGGCCGCGGACGACCGAGGGGATCAGCGGAACCAACAACCCCGGCGTCCTCAAATGGTACGGGAACTACGAGAGCTGCCGCCTCTACTGGGCCAGTATCGGCACCAACTGCGGCATCTGCATCCGGGTCTGCCCCTTCAACCACGGGAAGGGCTTTCATCATTCCATCGCCAAGTGGATCATCCGGCGGAAGTGGCGCTGGGCGAACCGCTTTCTCGTCAAGCTCCACGACTGGCTGGGCTACGGCGAGCAGAAAGACCCGGCGTTCTTCTGGAACGGGAGGGGGGCGTAAACCCCGCCGGCGGGCGTTGGTCAGAGGAGGTTTTCCATGGCCGAGAATTATCGGGTGCTTTCGGGCTACAAGCGGTTCAACCAGAAGAACAACGGCCTCATGCGGGTGGTCTGGGACCCCGCCCTCAAATCCTGCGGCGAGCGGGAGAACCGTTCCATCCGCGCTTACCTGGAGAACGATGTGCCCGGCTTCACCCGCCGGGACTGGGCCTTCGACGCCGCCACCTCGACCGTCGTCTCCGCCCACGGAACGC
This sequence comes from uncultured Nitrospinota bacterium, assembly GCA_947258645.1. Classification (GTDB taxonomy): domain Bacteria; phylum UBA8248; class UBA8248; order UBA8248; family UBA8248; genus CAMYJL01. The sequence continues at coordinate 2,422 of CAMYJL010000181.1, read as the reverse complement.
GCATCAACCGGCCCAACTCGGGTCTCACCGTCTGGGAAGACCTCGATGTGAGGTACAACCGCACCGTCCCTCCCGATGTGGGGGCCTTCGACGCGTCGGACCCGGCCGAGACGCGCCGGACCGTGGAGAAGGTGGCCCGCTTCCTCGGGGCCGACCTCGTCGGCTTCACCGGCCTCGACGAGCGCTGGGTGTACTCGAACCATTACCTGCCGGGGACGGACGAGAACCCTCCCGTCGAGATTCCCGAGGGGTGCAACCAGGCGATCGTCATGGGCGTTTCGATGGACTACCGGATGTTCCGCACCGCCCCCACGGCCATCATGATGACCGAGACCCACAAGAACTACTCCCAGATGGCCGCGATGGTCGCATCGATGGCCCAGTTCATCCGCACACTGGGCTACCGGGCGATCCCCTCGCTGAACGACACCGCGCTCAACGTGCCCCTGGCCGTAGACGCGGGGCTCGGCCAGCCCTCGCGGCTGGGAACCGTGATCACGCCCGAGTTCGGCCCCCGGGTGCGCTTCTGCAAGGTGATCACCGATCTTCCCCTCGAGGCGGCGAAGAAGAGCGTCGACCTCGGCGTTATCGAGTTCTGCGAAGAGTGCGAGAAGTGCGCCGAGGCCTGTCCGGTCGGGGCCGTTTCCACCGGGCCCCGAACGACCGAGGGCCCCAACATCTCGAGCAACAACGGCGTGCTCAAGTGGTACCTCAACGCCGAGAAGTGCCGCCATCACTTTGCCCACGTGGCCACGAACTGCGGCATCTGCTTCAGGGCCTGCCCCTTCAACAAGGGCCGGGGGGTCCACCATGCGATCGCCAAGTGGATGGTGAAATTGCGCCTTCGCTTCCTGAACCGGTTCCTGGTGTGGCTGGACGACCGGCTGGGCTACGGCGAACAGAAAGACCCGGCGTTCTTTTGGAACGGGAGGGGGTCCTGACCCGAAGGGCCGGGGTTTTCTGAACAGGCGCCGTCCGGGAAGCGATTCCGGGCGGCGCTTTGTTTCGCCGGGACGATCCTACTTCGCCGCCGCTTGGTTCTCCCTTTCCGCCTCTTCCTCATCCATCGCGATCATTTCCTCCCGCATTCCGGGATTCGCCCGGATCTCCTCCACCATCTCATCGACGATCCCTTTTCGCGCCGCCATCGCCGTCTGGATATACTCAAGGCGCACCCGGTCTTTCTGCGTCTTCGCGCGTTCGAGCCTTGCCACAAGGAGGGAAAGCTGCTCGGGCGGAAGCGCCGAGATGGCCTCCGCTGAAAGATTGTCCGTCGCCTCCACTGCCATGGCGAGCAGCGCCTCCCGGGCCAGATCGCCCGGCTCCTTCTCGGGCAGGCCGGCGGCCCGGTTCAGCAGGTGATCGACGAGCACCTCCAGCTTCTCCAGCTTCGCGTAGTGGTAGCGGATCCGGAACCAGTGGCGGCTCATCGCATCGAGGCTGATATTTTCCCCCGTAATCTCCCGGAATTTCCCGGAAGCCTCCTTCAGCGTCCCCCCGCGCAGGAGCACCTCGTTCACATCTTCCTCCGCCCCGCTGCGCTCAATCTTGCTTGGCGGGTGCTTTCGCTCCCCCGCCGCCAGCCCCGGCATCCGGCGGGTTTTCCTTCGCTCTGCCATACCATTCCTCCTTCCGGCGCGCCCCGGCCATCCGGGATCGCTCAAGGGAAAGAATAGACCGGGGCGGGGAAATGTCAGGTACAGGAAATGCGGGGAGGTGCGGGGGGATTGAGGAGGATGCGCGGAGAGAGATGAGAACTTGCCCAAACGGCGAATCAGCTGGTTGACCGCTTTCTTCGGATTGTATAAAATTATATTCACAAAAAATAAAAAAGACTCGTTTTCCCGGCTGGGCGAAGATGCGGAATTTTCCCATCTCCTTGGGAGAGATCAGCCCAGCGTCCGTTTGAAAACTTCGAACATCACTCCGACGGAAAGAAGGGGGGCGCTCATGATGGAAAAAACTCTCAGATTGCTGTTGGTTTTCCTCGGCGTCGTTGTATTGAGCGCATGCAGCAGCACGATTCTCGAGCCAATCGATGTGGCGACCAACAGCTACAGCGTCGACGCAAAACAGCGCTTCGTCATTTCGGTGAAAAAAAACGGCAAACAAATTGTCTGCGCGGAACCCAGCCCCGACGCCCTGGTGGCGATCGCGCAAGCGGCCTCCGCCCAGGGGGCCTTGGCGGGGAAGGGAAGCGTGGGCGTGAGCTTTTCCTCCTCCGAATCCGCGGCTTCTATGGGGATCCGGACGGCGACCATCCAGCTTCTGCGCGACGCGCTCTACCGCGCCTGCGAGGCCTACCTGAACGGCGCCGTGGACGAATTCGGCTACGGCCTGATCCTGAGCAGCATCGACGACGTGATGGTTTCCCTGATGGGAATCGAGGGACTGACGGGAATGCAGCGGGCGGCGCAGGTGG
>CAMYJL010000180.1 GCA_947258645.1 uncultured Nitrospinota bacterium | reverse complement strand
ATCTTGGCCTCGGTGTTTTTGGGATCCTGAGGAAGACTCTTTTAAAGTGTTTATGAAATTGCATGGGGCAGGATGAGGTTTTTTGCCCAATCCTTGGATGGAAATTTTCATCCGATTCAACTGCTGTTTTCAAATTTTTTCTTTGCCAAAAATGAAGTTTTTGAGCCTTTCCCTTTACGGATTCATCTATCTGTAATCATTGCATTTGAAAAAAGACCTCTCTGGGTGGGCTCGCCGCTCTCACATTTTCCCCTTGATTTCTCTCCCCAGAGATGAAAATATTTTGGTTGTGGCCGGAGATGTGGAAGTCGAAGGGCTGGCGAACACGTGGCTGGCACCGGCCGTCACCCGGCAAGGGCCGGGGGGAGGGGCGCGATGGATCAGCGCTCCAAGCGAGTTTCATTTCTCAATAGAGGAGGTTCTCATGAAGCTGGACAGGAACCGTGAAACCCGTGCCGAAAAGAAAGCCTCCCTGGCCCAGTTCGTCGGCCGGGTGGGGAGGAGCGCTCAAGGCTGACGATGCATTCGGGCGGATTCCCGCCAGGTACCGGCATAAGGGGAATTCCTACTTAGCCGGGAAAAAATAAATTCAAGGGAGCGGGGTGCAATGCCCCGCTCCTCTTTTTTTTCCTATATTGTCTCGGTCCACCCGAGCCCATCGCTATTGTCCAAAGTGCTCTTTCGCCATGCTTGGTGTGAATTGGGTTGTTATTCGGACATTATTGTCTGATAATAAATTTGGCTCCCGGCGAGGCTAACACCAATCGAAGAGGCCGGCGGTAAGAGCGATGCTGGTCTCACCTACACCAAAGAGCTTCTGCCCGGGGGCCATTTCTTTTATTCCCCTTTATTTCTCATCACTATTTTGCAAAGTTCCTCCCTCATTCATTTTAGGTGGTAATTCCTGAGTTATCCCCACGCTGGTTCAGAGATCATTTTTGTTGCGAATCAGACTGATAAGTCTCATATTATTTTCAATCCCCAGACGCGGATCTCTCGCTGTTTAGGCAGTTAGGACCTGACAGATTGTTTCCGTTGGTCTGGGGATTCCTTTGTCCCCCGTTTAGGTCTGGCGCGGAATGCCGGAACCCAGCCCGTTATTAAACACCAGGTTGGCGGATTCCCTCTCCGATCTCTTTGATTTTTTCCATTCAGGATTAATTTTCAGAAAAGGATAAAAATATGATTGATTATTTTCCAAATAACTACAGTTGGTCTCTCGCAATCTCATCTTTGGGTTGTTTAGGGATTCCTGCTTCACATATCAACCGAGCCTGTGCTTCTCTCCAAGATGTTTCTGATCCAAGCAACCCAACTGGTTCGGAGCGCTGGTATCAGACTTGGACAGAAGTAGGAACTCGTTTTGAAAGAGGAGCCGAGGAAGATTTAAGACTGGGGCGAAACTTTAGCGCGGCAAATAAATTTCATAGAGCGTCTATGACTTTTTTAATTGCCAATCGGCTTATTTCTCATAAAGATCCTCGGCAACTCTTGAGTTATAAAAAAGGGCTGGAGACTTTTCAAAAACATATTCTTAATTCAGGAGTGTCCGTTGAATTTGTGGATATCCCTTATAAGGATACAACTTTGCCTGCTCTTTTTTCCAAATCATCAGGTAGTGAAAAAACGCCCTGTTTAGTTCATTTTGATGGTTTCGATATGCTCAAAGAGTTTAATTACGTGAATACGGCTTCTGCTTTTAGGAAAAGAGGAATATCAGTTCTTTATGTTGATCATCCAGGAGTTGGTGGAGCCTTAAGACTTCAAAATCTACCAAGTTTTCCAGAAACGGAGGTTCCTGCCGCAGCTGCTGTTGATTATTTAGAAATAAGAGAGGATATCGATGCGAATCAGATTGGAATGATAGCACAAAGTCTAGGTGGGTATTATGCTCCACGGGCTGTTGCCTATGAAAAGAGATTTAAATGCTGTATCGCCTGGGGCGGAATCTGGGATTTTGGAGAAAGAGCAAGGCAATTAGCAAAAAAATCGACTGGAACTGGGAGCAATCCATCCGTTGGCAATTTTGTTGAACACTTAATGTGGGTTTTTGGAAAAGATACGGTTGAAGATGCACTGGAAGTTGCAAGTAAATTCAAGGTTGAAGATTTTCTAGATAAAATTACGGTTCCTTATTTAGTTCAGCACGGTGAGAACGATCGTCAAGTTCCACTTGAAAGTGCAAAAAAATGTATCGAAGGTGCAATAAATAGTCCGAAGGCAGAACTGAAAGTTTTTACAATTGAAGAGGGTTCTTGTGAGCATTGCAACGTTGATGATCGAGCCCCTGCTGTTGACTATATGGCTGATTGGGCTGCCGAAGTTCTGGGTGGAGTGACTGCAAGAAAATGAAAGTTTTTTTAAGTTCTAAATTTAATTTATTATTATTTGAAAGATTTTAATGGCTCATCTTTTTGAAAATTATTCGTTAGATTCAATGAAATGGTACAGTTTGTCTGTTCCCTCTTATGAAGTTGTTTCTACGTTTGTTCTTGCACCGCCATTCGGGGGAGCTTGCATGTGCAAGTAGCCCTGTTCCGTGAATGCATTGAATTTAGGTAACTCAACCTAGGCCAAAAACTTCCCAAATTCCTTTTCATGCCGATCAATGAACCGGTATAACCGGGCGGTTTCCTTCTTAACGGTTTTTTCTTTCCTCCGCGTCATCTTCTTCCGCAGCGGATGGCTCTCCCCGTACCGCTGCGATGCATAATCAGGTTCCAGCACTTCCGGCACCGCCGGTCCCATTCCGAAGCCCCTGGCGGCATATACAGGTTCTCGCACCGCTTCCTCTCAGCCCGCAACCCACTGAAACACATACCCCGCGACGAGCGATCCGACGATCCCCGCGCCTAAATAGATCGCGAAGAGCCGCCCCTTGACTAAGGCGCGGACGGCGACCATGGCGGGAACGGTGGTGACGGGCCCGGCGACGAGGAAGGCGAGGGCGGCGCCGGGGGCCATGCCGCTGGCGAGGAGGCCCTGGGCGATGGGGATGGCGGCGACGCCGGAGGTGTAGAGCGGGATGCCGATGGCGGTGGCGAGGGGGATGGCGAAGGGCCTGTCGCCTCCGAGGGCGGCGCTGATCCAGGCGGGGTCGACGTAGTGGACGATCAGAGCTTCGATGAAGAAGGCAAGCGTCAGCCACTTGGTGAGGAAGAGGGCCATCTTGCCGGCCTCGCGGGCGTAGTCCCCGGGGGAGACGGAGCGGACGGCGCCTCCGCACGAGGTGCCGCCTCCGGAGGATATACCACCGGCGGCGCAGCATCCGCCCGGCAGGGCCTCGCCGTGGAGCTGATCGCGAAGGTGGCCGCGGCGGGCGAGCCAGGAGACGAAGTAGCCCGCGCTTGCGCCGAGGAGGACGGCGGTGATGAGCCGGGCGGCGGCGTAGCCGGGGCCGAGGACGCCGGCGGTCAGGAAGAATTTCTCGGGGCTCATGAGGGGGGCGCTGATCCAGAAGGCCATGATGGGGCCGAAGGGGACGCCGCCCGCGAGGAGCCCGGCGATGAGGGGGATGACGGTGCAGGAGCAGATGGGAATCGTGGCGCCGACGCCGGCGGCGGCGGAGACGGCGATCATCTCGCGGCGCTCGAAGACGGCCCGGATTTTTTCGGAAAAGCCCGAGAGGGAGACCCAGGTGGAGGCGGCGATGCTCAGGACGAGGTAGGGGAGGACGTTCCGGATGTTTTTGAGGATGAAGAAGATGTTCCGCGAGATCTCGCCGAGCCAGAATTCCCTCGCGGAAACTTCGGCCGCGTAGATGAAGGCTGCGCCTGCCGCAAGAATGAAAACCGGCAAGATGTATATGAGAAGGGCGAGCTCGGCGATGGGTGAGGCCGCCGTCGGTTCATGGACCTCCGCCGGGCCGGCGCTGGGGGCGGACGATGCGGTCTCGTCCAGGGGGAGGGGGCGCTTCGATTCGGTCGTCATGAGGCTTTCTCCGTCCGGTGCTGTTTCGCGGCGTTTTCCGCAATTTGCTCGAGAGCCTGGACGACGGCCAGGCCGCTATCGGACGCCATATGACGGATAAGCGCCCCTTCGCGCTCGGCGCACTCGCTCCGGATCTGCCGCCACAGCTCGACGCCCCCCTCCGTTGGCCGCAGGCAGCACACGCGCCGGTCGCCGGGCTTCGTCCTCCGCTCGATGAGTCCGCGCGCCACGAGCGGGTCGGCGCAGCGCGTCACCCCGCTGGGCGTGAGGCCGAGCGCTGTGGCCAGGAAGCCCATGGGCAGTGCGTCCGGACCCCCCTCGCAGAGCGTGCGGAGGAGGCTCCACTGCGTATAGGTGATCCCGTGGCAGCAGACCGCCTCGCGGTCGGCCGGGTGGAGGAGCTTCCACAGGCGGTCGAGCGCCATGTGAAAGCGGAGCCCCAAATCCTCATCGGGGTCCGCGATCTTCGAAACAGGGGTCATCATCACCTCACGTCCCCGCTCATCACGGAGGGCAAATCATCACGAAAGAAAACCTCGACGGGCGGCGGAGGGGACAGGAAAGTCCGCCCCCTCAATATTTGACTCAATCAAATATATGCCATTCCAATCCTCCTGGCAAGCGGCATTTCGGAAATATTTCAGGTCAGGAATTCGGCCCGGCCACTGAAAACAAGCGCAATTCCGGGGAGATGGGGGGGTATTTCATCAGCGAATGGGCGAGATTTTTCTCTACAGGGCCTTCACCCGAAAGACCCCCCATGTGTATGGGGAGAGCGAGGGCCTCCTGACCGGTCAAATTCGGTTTGACACCGGTTCCAGCCCGCGCACCCATTCTCGGCAGCCTGGCTCCATCCCGATGATGGGCGGGGGAATATTTTTCAGCCCATCATCGGAATTTCGCCTTGGGCCACCTGGTTGAGCGTAATCTTAGAAATCCTTGAAGTTGTCTTCATCGCCGATGCCTGCTATTCCGGCGTGGGCGGGAGAGGGGACCGTTCTATCCTCGCAGGGCGAGGCGAAAGAGCGCGCGCGGGAGGTGCGCGGGAGGCCCGCCGGGGCATCTGTCCAGTGTCTGGCTGAAGCCACCCGGCCCCCCAAAAAAAAGAGCCCTCAAACCAGCCCCCGGTGATGCGGAGCGGAAAAAAGGCTCTTCCGGCAAAAATCAGCTTTTTATTCTTTCGATGCCGCCTCGAAAGTTTTGATCTCCTGTTCCGAGAATATGAGCTCCACGTTCAGCAAAATGATCACCCGCTCTTTCACCTTGCCCATTCCCAGAAGGTATTCCGTGGGCGTTCCCGCGCCGAAAGAGGGAGATTCTTCGATGTCGTCTCCGGGAATATCGACGACCTCCGAAACCGTGTCCACGATGATCCCGACGAGAATCTCATTGATCGAGATGACGATGATGCAGGTTTCTTTATCGTATTCGGTCTCGTCTAACCCGAACTTCAAGCGCAGGTCGATCACCGGGATGATCCGGCCCCGAAGGTTGATGACGCCCTTGACGTAGCCGGGAACGCCGGGGACCGACGTGATCTCCTGCATCCCGAAAATTTCCCGGACCTTGAGAATCTCGATGCCGTAATTTTCGTCGGTGAGGCGGAATGTCAGATACTTTCCGGCGAGATGGTCCGCATTTTTTTCGGAAACTGCGCCTTCGACATTCATTTGTCCACCCTTCTTTCAGCGGTTTTCATTGCCGGGAAGGAATCTCCCCGGTCCGGAATTTTCTGCGAAGAGACGGTAAAGGCTCCCTCCCGGCGGCAGGCCAAAAGCCCGCCGCCGGGAGTTTTCATGATCTACTTGGTTAAGTGGGTGCTAGAAATCCTTGAAGTCTTCGTCGTCGTCCTCGTCTTTTTGGCCGGCGCGGGCTGCCGTCGCCTTCCCCGCGCTGGAGCCGAAATCCCCATCGTTCTGGGGAGCATCGCCCCATGAATCGCCATGAACCCCGTTTCCGGCTGTGTTTTTCTTCCCGGGAATAGCCGATTTCACCGCCTTGAATACCCCGGCTTTGGAGGGCCGTGCCGTTCCGGAGCCGGATCCATGTCCAGAGGCCGAAGCCCCGTTGACCAGGCGCATCAGATCACGGACGGCCCCGTTCATGGTCTCGGCCTGGGCCGTCAGCTCCTCGCTGCTGGCCGCACTCTCCTCGGCCGTCGCGGCGTTGCGCTGTGTCACCTGGTCCACCGAAGCGACGGCGGTGTTGACCTGCTCAATGCCCTCGGCCTGCTCTTTCGAGGCCGCCGAGATCTCCGCCAGAAGGTCGGCCACTTTCTTGGAGCCCGTGACGATCTTCTCGAGCACCTCACCCGACTTGTCGGCGAGGTTGGAGCCCTGCTTGCTCTTCGATACGCTTTCCTCGATGAGCGAGGCGGTGTCTTTCGCAGCCTCGGCGCTTCTGAGGGCCAGGCTGCGGACCTCCTCGGCCACGACGGCGAAGCCCTTGCCGTGCTCACCGGCGCGCGCCGCCTCAACAGCGGCGTTCAGCGCAAGCAGGTTGGTCTGGAACGCGATCTCGTCAATCACCTTGATGATGCCCGCAATCTTCTCGGAAGAAGAACTGATCTCGCTCATCGCCTCGACCATCTCGTGGATCGCGTTCATCCCGCTCTCGGCGTCCTTGTTGGCTTCGCCGGCCAGAGTGTTCGCCTGCTCGGAGTTGTCGGCGTTCTGGCGGGTCATCGAGGACATCTCCTCGAGACTGGCGGATGTTTGTTCGAGGCTGCTCGCCTGCTGCGAGGCGCCGTCGGAGAGCGTCGTACTCGCCGAGGCCAGCTCTGCGGATGCTGTGGCGACCTGCTCGGAGCCCCGCGTCATCTCTTCCGCGATACTCTGCAGGGACTTCGCGATCGAGCCGACCATAAAGAAGACCACCAGAATGGTGACGACCAGCGCAATCAAGCCCGAAATGCCCCCGGTCCAAATGCCGCTGGAGACCTGATTATCAATTTCTGTCTTGACACTTTCCATCAGAGAGTTGAACTGCTCGTTCATCTTGGCCAGCAGGTTTGAATACTGAGTTTGGGTTTCCAGTTGAAGCTTTTTCACGTTGGCATTGGAAACCAGCAGGAATGCTTTGCCTAGCTCGTCTCCCTCGATTACTTTTTCGCTGACCTCGAAGATATCCTCCGATTCCTTCAACTTCTTGACCAGGTCGGCGACCTTCATCTTGCCCGCTTCCGGCG
>CAMYJL010000179.1 GCA_947258645.1 uncultured Nitrospinota bacterium | reverse complement strand
GTATCGTTTTTTCGGGACTTTTTGTGCCTATTCGGCAGTTGGAAATATTATGAGGACTTTAGGTTAATCGATCGCCGGGCCGCCTTCTGAGCGATTTTAAAAAGGATCTTGGATATGGCTTTTGTGATGTCCGCCGCCAAATCACTTGCGGAGTTCTACTACGAACAAGAGGAAGTTGAGCCTTGGCTCACCGACTGGCTGAGTGAACACGGAAAGAGCCGGGAAACAGCGCTGCGCATGTGCCGTAACGCCCAGGTGGCGGCCCGCTCGTCGGTTCTTCCTGTCGAAGATATCTTTCGACCCAAATCTCTCACCGAGAGCAACCAAATCTACAAGGAACGCTCCATTGAGCTGGGTGTTCGCGTCAGCAGGTCGGTGATCGATCGGGCCGGTCTCTCGCCTCAAGACATCGACATGATTGTCACCGTCTCCTGCACGGGATTCATGATTCCGTCGGTCGATGCCTACCTCATCAACGAGCTTGGTATGCGGCCCGACACGAAGCGGCTTCCGATCACCGAGATGGGTTGTGCAGCGGGGGCGGTCGGTCTTTCGCGTGTGCGGGAATATCTGCAAGGTTTCCCGGATCACCGTGTGCTTCTTCTATCCGTCGAGCTTCCAACGCTTACCTTTCAGCGGGGCGATTTGTCCATGGACAACATCGTTTCCACGGCGATTTTCGGAGATGGCGCGGCGGCGGTTGTCCTGAGCGGCAGCCCGCAGGGCAACGCCCCCAGGCTCAGCGATTCGCGGACATTTTCGATTCCCCAGTCCACTCATCTGATGGGTTTTGATCTGGCGGATAAGGGTTTCCATATCCGCCTCTCCAAGGAGATTCCCGAAGCGGTTCGCTCCAAGATCCGCCCCGTTCTGGATGATTTTTTGGGGCAAAACGGCATGACGCTTGATGAGATCTCTCATCTCATCTTCCATCCCGGCGGAAAGCGCATTCTGGAGGTGTACAAAGACGAGCTGGGCGTCTCCGAGGACAGCCTGCACTTCTCTCATAAGGTGCTTCGCGAATGCGGCAACGTTTCCTCCTCCACCGTCCTGATGGTGCTGGAGGAAATCATGCGGAATGGCGAGACCCAAAAAGGGGACACCGGGCTCATATTGGCCATGGGCCCCGGCTTCAGCATCGAGCAGCTCCTCATTCGCTGGGAGTCGTGAGGCCTCGACTCAACCTTCTCCCGTCCGAAAAAATCCATCTGTGCCGCGAAACACGTTGTTCGATGTTGTGGTGGCAGGCGGCGGCCCCGCGGGCAGCGTCAGCGCAGCCCTTCTCGCCCGGGCCGGACGGAAAGTGCTGCTTGCGGAAAGATCTCGTCATCCCGCCGAGAAAATCCGTGGCGAATTCATTTGCCATGCGCCCCGCAAAAAGTGGAACCTTCGCGAAAATAGCACCTTGACCGAGTCGCTCAATGGCTTCTTGCCGTGCCTGATCCGCCCTCATGGACATGGCCAGGGCGATATTTCAGCTGATCATCGCCCTTATTCTCTTTGCCGGCTCACGAAGCGGAATCGATTTCGAATCCGGAGAGACCTACCGGTCGGCCCGAGCGTGGCGAACGAGTCATTCGCCACGCACAAGTGGTTTTGGCTTTCCGATGGAGAATTGACCTATCGCCTATCGCAATCTTTTGGCGACGGGGTTAAGTTCAGGATTTTCGAAGGATCTGCATTTTGGAGTTGAATTCCTCCTCGTTGATTTCCCCTTTGGCGAATCGGGCCTTGAGAATTTCCTGGGCTTCGCTTTCCCGCTCTCCATATGGGCGGGGGGTGCTCCCGCCGCTCCAGAGCCAGCGGACCAGCGCCACGGCCCCGGCGATGATCAAAATCCAGAAAACGATCATGAAGAAAAACATCCCGACCCCCATGCTCCCCCACATGTAATGCCATCCCATCGGATACCCTCCCCAATCGCGCGGCTGGGCCGAGACGATCGGCACGGCCATCCAAAACAGGGCCCCCAATGAAAAGGCGGAAAGTTTTAAGACGCGCATTGTGTGTTGCCTCCATGAAAAATTTCGGGTGGCGGCCCATTTCTGACAATCGGTTCTTCCTTCCAAATCCTGTTCAGGCGGCGACCGAAATGCGGTCAGGTTTCTGCGTCCCATTCCCGCCCTTGGGTATCTCCATCCATTCTTTCGTGGGTCTCTCCCTCCGCCCCGTCCCGAACTGAATCGCATCTGTCGGACAAATATCCATGCACGCACCGCAGGCGTAGCAGTCGGGGATGACCTTATCCTGGTAGAGGATCGCGTCCATCGCGGTGGAAGGACAAACCTTCACGCAAGCGTCGCACTTCGGGCAGTTTTCATAGTCGACCTTCATCTTGAAGATGCTGATCTTCTCTCCGAGCCAACCCACCAGGCCGAAGGGGCAGAAGAAATTGCACCAGGGCCGGTAGACGAGCAGGCTCGCGGTCAGAACGAGGAAGACCGCGATTCCTCCGGCGATGCCCAGATGGGCGGGCTTGAAGACGCGGAAGGGATCGATCGGCTCGATCAGGTCATAGGCCCAGAGGAAGGCGACCCCCGTCAGCGCCGCGAAGGTGGCGACGCGGATGCCGTTCGAGAGCCAGAAGGGGGGCTTCCACTGGGGGATGGTGCCCCGCCGGTCGCGCTTTCCCCGGTTGATGCGATGGAGGAGGTCCTGAAATACCCCGAGGTGGCATCCCCACGAGCAGATGAACTTGTTGGCGAGGATGACCGTCAGCAGGAAGACCGAAAGCGCGATGGCCCGGGGAGGAAAGACGACCCCCGATATGCCCAGGAGCGTGATGGTGTCCTTGATCGTACCCATCGGGTTGGGATCCGACCCCAGGGCGACGCCGAAGATGAGAAGAGAGGCGGCGAGCATTCCCTTCCGAACCTTCGGGGTCATGCGATTCCGCAGGACCAGATAGAAAGCGATCGGGAGAAAAGCAAACCAGAGGGCGAATTTCGAGAAAATTTTCACCCAGTTTTTCGAGCTATGCTGCTGGCCGAGGGCATGGGCCTTCCGGAGATGCTCTTCGGCTTCTTCGATGCTCAGGCCCAGATCGCCCAAGGTCTTGCCCCGGGCTTCCCCGGGTTGGAGGGAAAACGCCTTTTGAAGGATTTTTTTCGGAAAGCCGTTCACGGCGGCCACTTCGGGGAGAGGCATTTCGGCCCGAAGCGTGAAAGCGGCGGGCAATTCGACCTTTTCCGGCTTTCCGCCCCACAGGCGGCTCGAAGCAACCGAGAGGGAGAGGACAATGGCGACGAGCGCAACGGCCTGGAGAATCACGGGTCCGGATTTTTTTATCCTTTTCATGGCGAATCCTTTGTGAGAAAAAGGTTTTTTTATCTTTTTTTCTACTTAATAAGACGTATGCGGGTTCCTTTCTCTGGTCCCGTTTTTTTCAGGGGAAGTGGTTTGCAGACAAATCTCCTCAAAGAGGTCCCGCTCCATTCTGGGTCCCCTTTTCATTCGGATATTTTCCAGGAGGAAGAAGTTTTGCTCCCGGAGCAGTTGTTTCGCCTGTTCTTCCCCCTCATTATTTTGATGACCATGGATTTGGTGGGGAATGAGCTGAGAGTAATGGCAGCGAATCGCGCTGCCTCTCGGGCCCGAATAAGACGAAACGTCGATAATCGTGGTGATCTCATCGTCGGGAGTGCCGTTGACGCATAGCCCCAGACGATCCGCAAGGCTGGCCGGCACGACGTAGTAGTAGAGCTTGAGCGGATCCCAGGGTTTTAGCCCTTCTTGCAGTTGATCCGAGTAATAATCTGCGCATCCCGCCTGTTCGAAAGCGAATTTCACGGCCTGTGAGATGATCATGTGGTCGGGATGGCCTGTCAGTCCGTCCGGAGGAAACGTCAACAGCACGTGGGGGCGCCACTGGCGGATGAGCCTGACGACCAGCCCGGTAAGCTCTCTCATATCCACACGGGAAAGATTCCCGTCCCGATAGCCCAAAATGAGCTCATGCTTAATCCCGAGGGCCCGGCACGCGCAGTCCAGCTCTTCCGTCCGGATGCCCGCCATCGTTGTTTCCGTAACGGGCGGATTTTTGCCGTGAAGTTTCCCCATCTCGCCGTGGGTGGCGGTCACGAGAAACACATCGGCCCCGTCGGCCGCGTAGCGGGCCAATGTCCCCCCCGGCCCGAACGATTCGTCGTCGGGATGAGCGAAAACCGCCATCAGCCTGCGCCCAATATGATTCGCCTGTCCTTTTTTCATTTCCAAAATACCCCGTCTTACGGCTCTTCTTCTGAAATTTGAGCCAAGCGAGAATGAAACTCCGGTTTAAAGGCCTGGATTTGATCAGATTGGATTTTCTCAATCTGATCTATTCGTTCATTTGGATGAGGATGTGCAGAAATCGTCTCGCTGCTGTCGCGCCATTTACCGGCTAGCAGACGGAGGACCTGTTTTAAATCATCGGCGCCACTCACATCTCCCCTCGTGCGCTCCATCAACCAGATCGCAATCCTGTCGGCTTCCAGCTCATGTTCTTGACTGAGAAGAATGTGCCCCGCCACCTGATGCGAGATCTCATGCGCCAAAACCGCGCTTTGCATTTCAAAAGGCAAATCCAGGAGACCATCTGTCACAAAAAATTGCCCGCTCCAAAAAAAAGCATTTATCTCCTCAGTCTTGATGACGCTCAGCTTCCAATCATCCTGTCCGCATGAAGGGCAGGCGATTTTTTGGTAGGCGGCTAATTGGGAATGAAGGGCTTGCCATTTCGGCATATGGCCCACTTCATTCTCCGGATAGATCTGCCCTAGGCCACCAACGCAACCCGAAAGAAGAAACAATAGGGAAAAAATAAGTAATGGCCGCTTCATGTCGCGCCGTCCTTATTAAAGCTTGATATCGTGGAAGTAGAATCCCTTTTCTCAGAACTGAAGTTTAATTTTTTTCTGGATAATTCATTAAAAGGGGCGTTTCCCTCTATTTTTTTGGTTCAGACAAAGCCGGATCTACCCGGTCTGCCTTGCCTACTTTTTCTTCAATCATTCCCGCGAGATGGCTCTCATCTGACTCTTTTTGTCCGGAGGTCATCATTCGTTTTCCTCTTCTGCGAGACGAGAAGTCAGAAAAGACCTCGTGAAATTTCCTTCCGGCTCCAAAATCTCGGGTTTTCCCTTGTCCGTCCTTTCGGCTGCTTCATCCGTGTATCCCTCGGGTTCAAACGGCCTCCGGGACCGCATCCTCTTTCACGATCTCCGGCTCCATGGACACTTCCGTACCGATGGAATGAGCGATGAGGCAGTCGTTTTCCGCGAATTCCAGGCACCAGCGGGCCAGTTTCTCGTCGCCGCCTTCGGGCAGGACGACCCGGGGGCGCAGGTGGGCGTGGGTGAAGAGGAACTCTTTGTCGGGCCGGGCGAGAACGCCCTCGGCCGCGCACTCGAACGAGAGGAATTGGAGTTCCTTCCACGCCGCCGTTCCCAAGAAGGTGGTCATGAAGCAGGTATTCAGGGCCGCGACGTAAAGGTCTTCGGGCGTCCAGATCCCTTCGTGGCCCTTGAACTCGGGCGGGGTCGCCACTTGAAGGTCGGGTTTTCCGGGGGAGGAAAGTGTTCCTTTCCGCTCGCCATCCCATTTGACTTGTGTGTGATAGGTGAAGGTCTTGCTCCGTGTGGCCATGATCATCTCCTTTGCCTCTTTTGAGTCGTAATATCGCGATATTACGATATTACCTTCAAAAAAATATACTCAAATCCCTTCGAATACCTGCTTAAACCGGTTTTTTCCGACCCATTACGCCTCCCCTTTGACCTTTCGGATGCATTCCAGAAGGCTGAGCGAAGCCTTCTTTTTCACGGAATAGAACACGTTGGGGCCCTCCCGCCGCGCCGCGACGATTCCACTGTTTCGCATGATGGCGAGGTGATGGCTGGTCAGGGCCTGGGGCTTGTCCAGGGCTTCGGCAATTTCACCCACCGAGCACTCACCTGATCGCAGGACATCCAGGATTCGGAGCCGAAGGGGGTGGGCAAGGGTGCGGAGGGTGGGCGCCACCTCCTCCAGCGTATCCATGTCGATAAGTCCTGAATTCTTCAATTTCGGTATACCTCCTACAGATTAATATATGCCGATATCGCAATATGTCGAGGAAATTTATCCCTGGACATTGTTTTCTATGGAAATTTCCAATAATGCCCTGTCGCTAGTAAACATAGGGAGAGCCCAAGATTTTGTATCTTCTTCCTGACAGCCGGCAATGCGGCACAAAATTTTGGCCCATTTTTTCCTCTCCTCTAATCTTGCCCGCCGATTACGGATTTTGGCCTTTTTCTTTTACAACCTTTCTAAATTCTTCCACTTCTTTCCCTAGCGGATGGACGATATCCTTGAGTTTCCTTTCCCCTGGGGTATCGGGCGGGAATCCGATTTTTTTCACGAAAACCTTCTTGGGAATGCCGCTTTGAACGATGAGTTCCTTCAGCGACCAGTAGCCCCGTATCTGCACGGGGTGAAGCCCGGGCATCTTGGGTACTGTCGCTTGGCTGCGGACCATCTCGCGGAATTCTTCCATCGATTTTCCGAGAGGCTGGACGATCTCGCGAAGCTTCTTCTTCCCCCGGGTGTCGGCGGGGAAGCCCACGCCTTTGGCGAATTCTCCTTTCGCGATTCCACTTTTCTCTACCAACTCGCGGAGGGTCCACGTGCCTCGGATGCTGTCGGCGTCCAGGGCGGAGTTGGCGGCCACGCGGGTTTCGGCCACGTCCACCCCCTTTTCCTTCAGCAGTTCCCCGACGACATCTCGAACCTTATGGGGATCGAAGGTAAGTCCGTATTTTTCGGCGATCTGCTTGATCGGGATTTTGTGGTCCACTTTTTCGGGGAGACCGGATTTCTCTTTCAGAAGCGGCGCGGGAAGTCCATACCCTTTGGCGATGTGCTCCAGGCTCATCCAGCCCCGGATCCCCGCCGGGTCGAGCCGCCCATGGGCGTCCTTCACTGAACCTTTCCCCGCTGTGATCCAGAGTCCGGTTGCGCGGCCGGCGCCCAGGATGCCGAAGAAGACGACGAACACAGCCATCGCGAACACAGCGGGCCGGATGCTCCACTTGGCCAGTTGGAGTTGGAGTGTGTCGGGCTCGGGACAGACGCTCACACACTCCATGCACTGCATGCACTCGGCCGAGCGCACG
>CAMYJL010000178.1 GCA_947258645.1 uncultured Nitrospinota bacterium | reverse complement strand
TTTTTCTACAAAAAAGCCCAGGATCGGGGCATCGTCCTCGAAAGCTATCTCTTGCTCGAGTCCATCCCCTTCACGGCGGTCGCCGTCATTTTCGGCTACCTCACGGGGGAGGTGACCCCGAACCGCGCCGCCATGACTTACGGTCCTGTCCTCGGGCTCCTCGCTTTTGCCGCGTTTTTTGCGTTCATCACCAGTCTCCGGAAGGGCGAGGCCGGGATCAACACCCTGATCTTCCGCCTCAACTTCATTCTGGTGGCGGTGATTGCCGTTACCTGGTTGGGGGAGGAATGGTCTTTCTCGCTGAGCGTGGGCCTTTCGCTGGCCATCCTGGCGATCGCATCGGTGACCCTGCTGGGAAGTTCGCGGAGCGGGGGCGCCCCACGCTCTCTCCGGCCCATCGCTCTCGCGTTCATTGCCATGATCTTTTTTGCCATTCTCAACTCCGGTTTCAAGATTGCCGTTCGGGCGGGCAGCGGGGCAGCGGTCCTCATGTTTTTTACATCGATGGCGTGGACGGTTTGCGCTTTCGTGGTCACGGTTGTCCGAAAGAAATGGCAATTTCCCCGGAACAACTGGATCTTCATGTCCGTCACGGGGAGCCTGAAGGCTCTGGCCTTTTTCTCGATGTTCTCCGCCTTCCGGTTCGGCGGGGCCGCCAGCGTAGTCGTACCCATCGTCCAACTCAGTTTTCTGGTGACCATCCTGCTTGCGGCGGCATTCCTGAGAGAGCGGCTCGATCCGCCCAAGCTGATCGGCCTGGGCCTCGCGCTCGCGGCGATCTTCCTGCTCTCGCGCTAGGCGGTCCGGAGAAAGCCGTAAAAAAATCCCCCGGGGAGAGCCGTCCCCGGGGGAGGTCTCCCGCTTTTTAACAAGCGTTTTTTTGAACGAAAACCGGCCGATGGTACAGGCACGGGGGAGGTCGCATGAAAAATCGGCCCTACTTGAGCAGGCCAATCGCCGATTGGGCCGTCGTGATGCCGTCGTCCCTTTTTCCCACCCGACATTGTTTTTCGGCACGGGCCAGCAGGCTTTTCACTTTCGCCTGAAGGGCGTTGTCTTTCAGCGACATCGCCTGGGTGCGGCCGTGAAAGACCAGGCGGTCGCATTCGCCCCGCGAATGATTGGCCACCGGCCGGGCGGCGGATAGCGCGGTCGAGAGTCCGAGAATCAGAAGGTACGTTTTCATGAGCGGCCTCCTGGATATTTCCCCTCAGTCACATCACAGGATGATCTGCCAGGCATCCATCCGGCGCGGCGGCTACATCATGATTATCGGCCGCACGCCGCCGGGTGGATATGACACAACTCACCCCTGCTGGGTGAGGGCAGGCACTTCCCGGATTTCAAGAATGAAAGAAGGGTATCAAGGCAGGGGCAGATTCAAAGGGAAGCGGGATGAATCAGGTAGGCGTATTGGCCCGCGCCGCGCCGGAGTTGAGCAGGGTGCGGATGCGCTCTTCGGAATAGCCCAGGAGGTCGCGCAGGATGCGCTCGGTATCTCCGCCCAGCGGGGGGGCGGGCTCCGGGTCCGGGTTGCGGGGCAGGGTCAGGTCCCGGATGGGGTTTCCGACGACCTTGACGGTGCCCGAGCCCGGGTATTCATACTGGCGGATCATCTCGCGTTCTTTGACCTGTTCGTTTTCGAGGGCGCGGTCGATGGTGTTCACAGGGGCGGAGGGCACGCCCGCTTTTTCGAAAATCTCGATCCACTCCTCCGCCGGTTTTTCGCGCAGGATTTTCTCCAGGACCGGGAGCAGCTCGGCGCGGTTTTCCGAGCGGAGGTCGTTGGTCTTGAAGCGCGGGTCGTTCCCGTATTCGGGGATGCCCATCGCCTCGCACATTTTGACCCAGAAGCGCTCCTCGCGGGGCGAGAGGACGATGTAGCCGGTCGCCGTGGGGAACGCCTGATAGGGGACCATGTACTCGTGGGCGCTGCCCGGCGGCTCGGGGATGTCGCCCCGGTTCAGGTACATGGTCGAGATGTAGCCCAGCATGGCGAGCTGGACGTCGAACATCGCGACTTCCAGGTGCGCCGGTCCGTGTCCCTTCGCTTTGGCGAGCAGCCCCGCCATGCAGGCGATGGTGCTGTAGAGCGAGGACGAAATGTCCGCCATGGGAGTTCCGGGCCGCGCCGGAGGACGGTTCGGCTCGCCGGTGATCGCCATGTGCCCGCTCACCGCGACCTGAACGAGGTCGAAGGCGGGCTTGTCGCGCCAGGGCCCCGCGTCTCCGTAGCCGCTCGAATCAACGAAGACAATCTCGGGGTTGCGTTTCTTCATCACCTCGAAGCCGAGCCCGAGGCGATCCATCGTCCCCGGCCGGAAGTTCGTCACGACGGCGTCCGACACCTCCACGAGGTCGAGGAAAACGGCTTTTCCCTCTTCGGTCTTGAGGTCGAGGACGACACTTTTCTTCCCCCGGTTGAAGGTGAGAAGTATGCTCGAAACGTCGCCGATGCCCGCGATGGCCGGGTTGCGCCCGAGGTCGCCCTGAGGGGGTTCTATCTTGATGACCTCGGCGCCCATGTCGGCGAAGACCAGTCCGGGGATCGTGCCGGCGATCACCTGGCCCAGATCGAGGATTCGGTAGCCCTTCAGCATAGACGGACCTCTCGGAAAGTCGGTTGGAAAAATCAGCCCCGCGGCGCGGCGGTCGCGTGAGCCTTGATGAGCGAGGCGCCGTCCTGATTCACGGCCTCGGCCTCGATCTCCACCCGGCGCTCGCCGTCCTCTTCGTAGCGGCGGACGACCATTGCTTTGCAGATCACCATATCGCCCGGCCAGGCCTGCGTCGAGAAGCGGATGCGGAACGTGCGGAGCGCGCCGGGCCCCACCCACTCCGAGAGAATTTTTCCGACGTAGCCGCCCTGGAGCATTCCCTGCGCAAACGAAGTGGGAAAGCCCGAGGAGACCGCGTAGGTGTCGTCGTGGTGGTTCGGGTTGAAGTCGCCGTTCGCCCCCGCGAAGCGGACGAAGTCGGTCCGCGTGAGCGGCCCCATCGTGATTTCGCGCTCCGCGCCCTCGGTGAGTTCGTCCCATTTCGCGTAGGAAACCGACTGCGCCATTCTCTTTCTCTCCTTATTCCGACTCTTTCGGCGGAGCAGCCGTCTCGATGAGCGTGCGCCGGGCCACCTGGACGAGTTCGCCCCCCTCGTCCACAAAGCGCGTCTCGATCACGACGAAGATCATCTTGCCCCCGCGCCGGCCTTCTTTTTCCCTGTTGGAGACGATCACGTTCCGCCCGCGCAGCGACATGCCCGCGACGAGGGGCTTGTGGTACTCGAACTCCTGCTCCCCGTGGAGGCGCCGCTTCGGGTCGTAGCCGAGGTGGGGCATGGGGTCGTTTTCATCGTTCTCGTGCCAGAACTGGCGCGTGAACGTCGGCGGGGCGAGCAAATCGTCATAGCCCGCCGCGCGCGCGGCCTCGACGTCGAAGTGGACCGGATCCTTCAGCCCGAGCGCCATGGCGAACTCGCGGATTTTCCCGCGCTCGACGTTGAACTCGAACTCGGGGAACTCTCTTTCCAGAACGGTTGGATCGAGCGGCATTTCTCTTTCTCTCCGATAATTACAGCCCGAGCGACTTCGCGATGATGTTGCGCTGCACCTCGCTCGTGCCCGCGCCGATGGTGGCGAGACGCGCGTCGCGGTAGTGGCGTTCCATGGCGAACTCGCCGCTGTAGCCGTAGCCGCCCATCACCTGAAGCCCCAGGTCGGCCACCTTCTTATAGGCCTCGCCGGCATAGAGCTTCAACGTGGCGGCCTCGATGCGCCCCGCCTTGCCCTGCGAGACGAGCCAGGCGAAGCGGTAGACCTGGAGGCGCGCGGTGTCCACCAGCATGTGCATCTCGGTCAGCATGTGGCTCACGGCCTGAAACTTCCCGATGGGCCGGCCGAACTGCTTGCGCTCCTTGGCGTGGTCGAGCGCGAGCTGGAGCGCCGCCGCCGCTGCCCCCGTCCGTGCGGCGGAAAGACAGAGGCGTTCGCTCGTGAGATAGGCCATCAGCCCCCCCCAGCCCTCGCCCACTACGCCGAGGACATCTTCCTCGCGGGCCTCCACGCCGTCGTAGTGCACCTCGCAGGTTCCCATCGCCCGGTGGCCGAGCCATTTGAGTTTCTTCCAGTCGATGCCTTTGGCGCCGGCGGGGAGGATGAAATTCGTGATTCCCTCGTGCTTCGCTCCCGAGTTGTCCGTCCGCGTCGCGATGAGAATATGGGTGGCGATGGGCATGCCCGAGGTGAAGTTTTTCGTGCCCGTGATGCGGAATGCGTCTCCCTCCCGGTCGGCCCGGGTGATGATCGCGGCGGCGTCCGAGCCCGCGTCCGGCTCGGTGAGGCTGAAGGCGAAGAATATGTCGCCCTTCACGGTTGCCGGGACGATCTCTTTTTTCTGCGCCTCGGTTCCGCTCTCCAGAATGGCGTCGCATCCGTAGCAGTAGTTCCGGAAGATCATGGTGGCGAGATCGATATAGTGCATGCCCGCTGTTTCGAGGACGATGGCGAGGTCGATCGCGTCGCCGCCCATGCCGCCGTATTCCTCGGGGACGCAAACGCCGATCCAGCCGTCCTTCGCGAGCGCCTTGTAGGCCTCCACGGGCGCCTCGCCCTTCTCGTCGCAGGCCATTGCGTACTCCGGCGGGCAGACGCGATTGAGAAGCTCGTGAAGCGTGCGGCGCATCAACTCCTGTTGTTCGGTAAAAGCGAAATCCAACTTCTTCTCTCCCGTGATTATCCGAGCGCCTCGGGGTTGATGACGTCGATCGGGTTTCCGTTGGCGAAGGCGACGACCCGGTCGAAGGCCCCGCCGATGTATTCTTCGTAGGATTCTTTCGACACGTAGCCCAGATGGGGCGTGCAGAGGCAGTTTTCCATTCCGACCAAGGGGTGGCTCGCGCCGAGGACGGGCTCGTCTTCATATACGTCCACCGCCGCCCGGCCCGGCCGGCCGGACCGGAGCGCCGCTTCGAGCGCCCCCTCTTCGATGAGTCCCGCCCGGCTCGTGTTGACGAAAAGGGCGTCGGGCTTCATCCGGTCGAGGTCCTCCCGTTTGACGATGCCCCGCGTCTCCGGCCGCATGGCCAGGTGGATGCTCACGATATCGCTGGTCTCGAAAAACGCCTCGCGGCTCGCGGCCATCTCGAAGCCGTCCGCCCGGGCCCGCTCCGCGCTGCCCTCGCGGCCCCAGACGAGGATTTTCATCCCGAAGGCGCTTCCGACCTTGGCGACGAGGTTTCCGATGCCGCCGTAGGCGTAAACGCCGAGCGTCTTGCCGTTGAGGCGAGTGCCCAGCGCGCTCTGCCAGCCGCCGCTTTTGAGGGAATTCACCTCGTGGGGGATACGCCGCGCGGCCGCGAGGATGAGCCCCCAGGTCAGCTCTGCCGTCACGTTCTTGTTCCCCCCGCCCGCCGCCACGACGATTCCGCGCCGGGTGCAGGCGTCCAGATCGATGTGGTTGATCCCGCGAGCGGTCTGGCTGATGAGCTTGAGGTTCGGCAGCTTCTCGAGAATTTCATCGGAGATCGGCGTGCGCTCGCGGATGAGCACGGCGACCTCGGCGTCGCGGAAGCGTCCGGCGATTTCGTCCACGCTCTTCACGGTGTCGTTGTGAATGGTCACGTCGTGGCCGGCCATCTTGGCGAAGCAGTCCAGATGCCGGATGCAGTCCTGATAATCGTCCGAGATGACTACCTTCATTCTGCCCCCTGTCTGTCCCGACAATAGAAGTGGGCGCAACCCGCTCTCCGCCGTTTTCCCGCCGGGGAGGGAGGCCGCGCCGCCAGTATTCGCCCGATGCGCCTAATATGAACTGCCCCGCGCGCGGATTCAAGCCGAAGCGCGAATACGGAGAAATCCGGCCGAAGGGCAACTCCGGTGGAAGAAAAATCCGGTGCGAGGATGAGCGGGGCGGCCTAGGCCGGGGTGGATGGTTCCCCCTGGTCGTGATATTTCGGGCGGTAAATCACTTCCGTGTGGGGGAAGGAGAATTCCACCTGGTTGTAGTGCTTGCCAAATTCCTCAATGATTTTTTCCGTGATCTCGCTGGAAATCCGTTGCCGATCGGTGGCGTTGGTTTGAAACCGAATGCGAATGCGGATTCCGTGTTCGGGTGAGATTTCCACCCGGGTGTAGGGTTTTGTCCCGGTTTCCTGAATAATCCCTTGCGTGGCCTCCTCGGCCGCGCTCAGGAGAATCTGCTTTGCTAAATTGAAATTTGATCGGAAGGTGGTCAGCACAACCACTTCGTCGAGGACGAACTTGGTCTCGTAGGTGTAGTTGTGAATGGTCGGGTTGAACAGCGTGGCGTTGGGAATCAGCACCCCCCGGCCGGATCGCTCCTCGCCCGCGACGGTCCCGCCCACCTGATTCAGGACGATGTGCGTCATGGTGATGTCCATGACGTCTCCGGTAATCCCGGAGACGATGATGCGATCCCCTATCGAGAAGGGCCGCTTGACCATCACCATGATCCAGGCGGCGATCCCGGTGACCGGCGCTTGGAGCGACCACCCCAGAATCATGCCGACGAAAGCGGCCGAGATACCGAGGGTACCCATGGAGCCGGACAGGCTGATCAGGGCGAAAAGGATGCCGGCGCCCAGCCAGCCATACCGCCAGAAGAGGAGAAACTGATGGGCGTCCTCCGGCTTGAAGGCGTTTTTCCGGAAATAGTTCTTCAGGAACACGGTGATGTGAACGTATCCGATCCAGAGGCTCGCCAGGATGAACAGGGCCAACAGCAGGGAGTCATCGAACTTATAGGAGGTCTCTTTCGCGAACAGGTAAAGCGTCAACAGGCCGAAGATGACGAGGAGCTGGACCAGGATTCCTCCCCGGCGAAGGATGGTTTTGAGCATTTTCCGAACGAGAGAGTTCATTGGCGCATTCTCCTCTCTCGTGAATCATTACGTTGGGCCACAACTTGTTGTGGCACTGGTGCTCTATCTGGCATGGAGATACCTCGCCTACCACAAGATCAAGACGGTGATCCTGGTGGCCTCCATCATGCTGATATTGTGGCTTACTTACCTCTATAGTAAAGAACCTGCCGCCATTATCATCAGTAGAGAGATCCCAGGTTATCTGAACCACCCCACCGCCATCATTCGGCAAATCTTTGGCTTGGACATTGGAGGGCGCCGCGGGCCCGGCCGGGGCA
>CAMYJL010000177.1 GCA_947258645.1 uncultured Nitrospinota bacterium | reverse complement strand
TGCAGAAAGACGATGTTTTAAGATCACCGGGTTTTCAGATCACCGGAGCATTCAACGAAAAAAGCCCCCGCTCGAAAGCGGGGGCTTTGATACCTGAATCGTATGAAAAAAACCTAGGTTTTCGTCCCCTTCGAAGTAGCCATGCCGCCCTCACCGTCGCACAGCGCGCTTTCCACATCCGTCAGATAATCCGGATGATGAACAACCCGCCCCGCTTCGAGCAACAAATCTCCTTCCTCCAAAGAGGAAACATCAACTGGTATGGCATCAACTCCCAAATTCTGCTCCATGAGTTCTTTTCTGCTCCTATCGGGCGGCCGCACAAAGTAGGCATCTGAACATGCCGGAAAAATCTCTTTGCCACCGGCAAAGAGAAACCCAATAGTGAAATTTCTGAAGAAAAATCGCAAGCATTTTTTCGATTGTTCCCGGTAAGCTCTAAGAAAACAAAGCGCCTGATTAAATATATATTGTATGCAATATTCTACCTCTCCTGTCCGGACCCTTTCAGCGCGCTTCTTCTCCCATCTCGTCAAAAATCCCCGATATGCAAATCACGGCACCGGATATCCCGAGGCCCTCGATCGAAAAAACGGGGGACCAATCGCCGGACATCATTTCTAAAAAAAATTCAACAAACACTCATATCTCCCCCCTTCCAACCGATAAGAACCATTGTGGAGCGGCGGTCGGCGCATGAGCCTCTCCATAGAAAATACGCGGAGGGTCAAGAATAACGGCAGAATCGATAAAAACCGGAGGGGGGATACCTGAAAAATTGGTCCTTCTCTCCATACGGAAATCCGGCTTTCTGCTCCTTTTCCATATGGAAGAACTTGCGCGATGAATAAACCCAAGCGAATCCTCATCGTTGAAGACGACTTTCGGACCCAGGAGCTGCTGAGGGAGATGGTCGAGTCCCTCGGCCATGAGTCCGAATATGCCCAGGACGGCTTTGAAGCGCTCGCCAAGGTGAAACTGGGATTTGACCTTGTCTTGCTGGACATTGTCATGCCCGGCATCGACGGTTTTGAAGTGCTCGGCCAGATCCGCGAAGCCCCGGAAACCGAGGAATTGCCCGTCGTCATGGTGACCGGCATGGACGATAAGGAAGGGCGCATCCGCGCGTTCAAGACCGGCGCAAACGATTTCGTCATCAAGCCGATCGACATGTCGGAACTGGCCGTCCGGATGTCCTATCTTCTGAAGATGAAGGAAGCGCAGGACGTCATCAGCCGCAACAAGCAAGAACTCGAGGAAATGCTTGATAAAAGGACGGGGGTTCTGCGCGAGGCGCTCGAAGAGCTGGCCGTCGCCAAACGGATCGCCCACAACGCCCACCTCGAAACCATCCAGCGTCTGGCCATCGCCGCGGAGTTCAAGGATCAGGACACGGCCGCACACATCAAGCGCCTGGGGCACTACAGCTCGATTCTCGCCCGCGGGCTTGAACTGCCCTCAAACGAAGTGAATATCATCTTCCACGCAACACCCATGCACGATGTGGGGAAGCTTGGCATCCCCGACAGGCACCTCCTCAAGCCCGGCAAATTGGACGAGAACGAATGGCATGTGATGAAGCAACACACTGTCATCGGAGCGCGCATTCTGGGGGGCTCCGAATCGGAGCTTTTGCGTGCGGGAGAGGTGATCGCCATGTCCCACCACGAGCGTTGGGATGGGTTCGGCTATCCGAATGGCTTGGCCGAAGAGGACATTCCCGTCTGGGGACGGATTTGCACCGTGGCCGACGTTTTTGACGCGCTCACGAGCAAAAGACCCTACAAGCACGCTTTCCCGAACAAGGAAGCCTACGAAATCCTCCGGGAAGGACGCGGCTGTCATTTCGACCCGTGCATTCTCGACAAGTTTTTCGACATGCGGGATGAAATCGAGGAAACGCAGCGAAACTACCAGGACGAGGCGCCGTTTGCCGCGGCCGTTCTCTAAAAATAGACCCGACAGAAAAACCCGAATCACCGGCGGACAAGCGGCCTCGCCCGACTACGTCATATCCTTTTCCTGAAACTCAATTCGCCCGCCGAGCGGCTCGACGACGAGGTGAAGCGCCTCGGCCAGCCGGCCCGAGAGGTGCCACATCCCGCAGATGAAGGTGAGTTCGACAATCTCGCGGTTCGAGAAGTGCTTCTTCATTTCTTCAAAAGCGAGATCGTTATTCTTCGCAGTGAGACCCGAAACCTCATCCGCCCACCGGATGACCGCCTTTTCCTTCTCATCGAAGAGCGCGCTGTCTCTCCAGCCGTCTCCGTCCAGCAGATCGATTTGTTCTTTCGTAAGCCCCAGAGCCCGACCGAGCTCCGCGTTATGGCCGTATCAGTTGTTGCATTGGGTCAGGAGGGCCGTCTTGACGATGACGAGCTCCATGAGGCGGATGTAGTCGGGGTCCGTCTTCAGACGGTCGATGCGAAGCTTTTGATCCAGCATCATCCAAGCTTCCGCAGTCGGCGGCGCGTTGGAGAGAAGTTGAATAAACCGGGGCACCGTCCCCCACATGTTCTGGGACCAATCGTAGAGCGGCTGCAGCGTCTCCCGGTCCTCGTCGGGGATGGCGTCCGGGGTGACAAACGGAATCCGCGGCAGCGGACAGGCCATCATCTCCTCGGTGACGCCCATCTCTTCCGTCAGGCCAATTTTTTCATCGTACGACATCGCCTATCTCCCCCATTGTCTGGATCGCACAAGAATCTACGAAGCGGCGCCAGCCAGCGCGCGGGCGCTTCCGTTTCGGATGCCCGCAATCGCCTCCCGGACATGGTGCGGGCCGACGGGAATGGAGAACAGCGGGGCACCCACGGCGTCATGAATCGCGTTCACAATGGCCGCTGCCGTTGCCACGATGGGCGGCTCGCCCACCCCGCGCATGCCGAAGGGCGTACCCTCGGCCGGGTTGTCCATGAGCACCGCCTTGAGCTCCGGCATGTCCAGGCTGGTCGGGAGGAGGTATTCGTGCAGGGATTCTCCCAACAGATTCCCCTCCCGCGTCCGAGGCTGTTCTTCCATCAGGGCCAGCCCCAGCCCCTGAATCATCGCGCCCTCAATCTGACCGGCCACGGAGAGCGGGTTGATGGCGAATCCCACGTCCTGGGCGCATATCAGGCGCAGGACGCGCACCTCTCCCAAATCCTGGTTCACGGCCACCTCCGCCACCTGCGCCGTATGAATCGGGCACGGAGGCGGCTTCGCCGTCTCCCCCTGGCCGATGAGAAAACCCGAAATTGCGGGCGCTTCCGAGGCGATTTTGGCGAGCGTGATGAAGCGATCAGGGGCCGAGGCGACCTTGACCTTGCCGTCTTCGAAAATCAGGTCTCCCTCGTCCGCCTCCAGCTTGATTGCCGCGATGGATAAAATCTTCTCCTGAAGGTCTTTGGCCGCGTTCATGGCGGCCATGCCGACCGAGCGGGTCGCCTTGCTCCCCGAAGCGGCGGTGGATTCGGGAGCGGAGTCCGTATCCCCGTTGGTGTAGCTGACATCCTCCAGACCGACGCCGAACTGTTCGGCGGCGAGCTGGCAAATCGATGTGCTCATTCCCGTCAGGTTCACCGTCCCGGCCACCACCTGAACGGTGCCGTCCGTGTTCAGGCGGATCGAACAGCTGGACGCCTCTCCCGGTCCTGCCCAGAAGCCGCACGCAATCCCGCGGCCGAGCTTCCATCCCGACCCCTCCAGCTCCCCGTTCGAAGGTACGGCACCGCCCCAGTTCCCTTCCTCGGCGGCGCGATCAAGAACGGTAAGCATCGAGGCGTTCGGCTCCTTTCCCGCCAGCGTCTGATCGCCTGGCCGGAGACCGTTACGCCGCCTCAGCTCCAGCGGATCGATCCCGAGTTCGCGGGCAACGATGTCCATATGAACTTCGGTGGCGAAATGATACTGCGGCCCGCTCGGGGCGCGCACGGGGCCGCAAATGGGCGCGTTCGTGTAGACGGTGCAGGCGTGTATCTTGACGTTCGGAATTCGGTAGCTGCTCGAGCCCATCACCATCTTGCTGCTGCACTGAAACGGCGCGTTCCGACCGTAAGCGCCGTGGTCCATCGTCACGTCCATCTCGCGCGCCACCATGGTACCGTCCGATTTCACCCCGGTGCGGATGGTGATGAAATGGGGATGCCGCGGGCCGACGCCGTTGTGATCTTCCTCCCGCGTCATCTCCAACTGAACGGGGCGGCCGCTGCGAAGGGCTAACAGCGCGGCGATGGGCTCAATCGTTCCCCGGATCTTGGCGCCGAACCCGCCCCCGATCTCCGTCGGAATCACGCGAACCTTCGTCGCCGGAAGACCCATCGTCTCCGCCACGTCGGCTCGAATGGCCCAGGCATCCTGCGTGGTCGTCCATATCGTAATCTTGCCGTCGGCCCCGGCTTCCGCCGAGCAGGCGTGCGGCTCGATATAGGCGGCGTGGGTAAATGGCGTGGAGAAGGAATGTTCGAAGATGTGGTCCGCTTCAGCGAAGCCCGACGCCACGTCTCCCATTTCTTTTTCGAACTCGGCGATCAGGTTTTTGTTCGCGCCCGGCCCGAGGGTGAGCTCGCGCCAGTTCTCGTGAACCGCCGGGCCTTTTCCCGCGCGGCTGTCGAGGGCGCTCACCACGGCCTCTAAAACCTCATATTCCACTTTGATGGCATCGAGGGCGGCGCGGGCGGCGTCGATCGTCTCCGCCGCCACTGCGGCAACCGGCTCCCCCGCGTAGCGGACGAAGCCGTCGCTGGCAAACCAGGACTGATCCTTGACGTTTCCGCCAAAACGAATGTCGGGGGCGTTCTCCCGCGTTACGACAGCGCGAACCCCCGGAATTTTCTCGGCGCGCCGGGCGTCCACCGAAAGGACTTTGGCGTGCGCATGAGGACTCCTGAGGACCAGCCCATACAGCCTTCTCGCGGCCGGAACATCCGCCGCGAAACGTGCCGATCCCGCCACCTTGTCGGGGGCATCAATACGGCTTAACTCTTTTCCGGCAACCTGGTAGTCAGTCATTCTTTCCTCCGTCAGTA
This sequence comes from uncultured Nitrospinota bacterium, assembly GCA_947258645.1. GTDB lineage: Bacteria > UBA8248 > UBA8248 > UBA8248 > UBA8248 > CAMYJL01. Next base: position 2,173 of record CAMYJL010000177.1, on the reverse strand, counting down.
TCCGCTGGCAGAAATTCTCCGCCCTTCTGTCAAACCGTCGGGCGAGGCGGAAAACTCGCTCAAAGCCAGCGAGGGATCATCACACGAATAGGAGATAACCCGCCCATTCTACCGATCTTCCCGGGAATCGGCAAAAAGGGATATCAACCCACATGATGCGCCGAAACGGATGAAAAAGAGGCCCTGCACCCGCCTTCGGCCGGTCCATCCGGGTGGATTTCCAGGGGACCCAGATCAGCTCCGACACGGGTTTTCTTCTTCTGCCGGAGACCGGTGGACGATTCGGGGTCATCAGCCCCATGATTGTTCATGCTAGTATGGAGATTATTACAATGATATTTGGATGATCTGGGTTGTCTTTTCCTGATCTGGTGCTTTAGAGATACGGTCAATCAGCTGTTCATTTTTTCGCCACCTTAAAACATGAAAGGGCAATCATGACGAAAATTTTTGTGCCTCAGCCTATTCCGGAGGTTGCTGCCACCGAACTCAACAAACTGGGCGAAGTGACGACATATCCCCATGTCGATCGTATGATTCCGGAACCGGAACTTCTCGAAGCCGTGCGCGATCAACAAATTCTCTTTGGCATCGGGGAGGTTCCCTTTAACGAACGCGTGATCGACGCCGCCAAAGAGCTGCAATTCATCTCTGTCATGCATGGGACGGCCAGTTTTATCGATTTTGCGGCGGCGACGCGCCGGAACATCCCCGTAGCGGGACAAAAAAGCATGACGCGCAAAACAACGGCAGAGTTCACATTCGCCCTTTTGATGGCGACAGCATGGCGATTGCCGGAAGCAGATACGTTCCTCCGTGAAGACCGCTGGAGACAGAATCAATCGATGGCCTTCATGGGGTCGCGTCTCTATGGCAAGACACTCGGGATCGTTGGAATGGGCCAGATCGGACAATTGGTCGCCCGCAAAGCCGTCGCTTGCGATATGCGCATCATCTACAACAAGCGCACGCCACTCAGCCCGGCGGAGGAATTTGTTCTCGGTTCGGCTGAATTCCGTGCCCTAGACGACTTGTTTGCCGAATCGGATTTCATCGCATTGACCCCCGCGCTCACCAAAGACACGGTGGGTCTCGTCAATGAACGGCTCATCTCTTTGATGAAGCCGAGCGCTATTCTGATTAACACTTCCCGCGGACCTGTTCTGGACGAGATGGCGCTGGAGAAGGCGCTGAGAGAAAAACGAATTCGCGGCGCCGGGCTCGACGTCTATCAGACCGAGGTTCCGGAGCCCAATCCAGGGCCGGTAGCGGGGCTGAAGACCCTGCCCAATGTGGTTCTGACACCGCACATGGGCAGTGCGGCGCGCGAGACGCGCGAGGAGATGGCAATGAAGGTGGTCCAGAATATCGAGCGGTTCCTCGCCGGTGAGCGCCCGTACAACGTCTTTAACCCCGAAATTTATGGCGAGGCGGCCATCCAGAACGAGCGCATCGGATAAGGGAAATTCCCTGAATTGACCGGGGAAACCGCCACGGGCGGTTCAGTCCGGAACGCCCTCGGGGCGCTCGCCGTGGGTAGCCCGGATTTTTGTCTTGATGTTCCCCCGGACGTTGAAGTCGCCCTCGATCCACGCCCATTTCGGGGCGCAGCAGGCCACGAGATCGTCCAGAATCCGGTTCACGGCCTCTTCGTGGAAAATCTCCTGATCGCGGAACCGGTTGATGTAGAGCTTCAGCGATTTCAGCTCCACGATTTTCTCACCCGGTATGTAGCGGATGCGCATGGTCGCGAAATCGGGAAAATTGCTGATCGGACACAGGCAGGTGAACTCCGGAATCGTGAAGTCGATGACGTAGTCCCGCCCCGGTGAGGGGTTGGGCACCGCCTCCAGCTTCGCCTCGGCGATCATCTTGGCGCCGTATTTTTTTCCCGGCCCGGAATTCATTCGGCGATCCTTTATTACGCGCCCGGGGTGAGGTTCACCAACAGGGCGCCATCCTGCCGGGCGACGAAGATGTCGTGCGCCTTCTGATACTCCTTGAGCGGGAAGCGGTGGGTGATGTAGGGCTCCACCCGCATCTGCCCGCCCCGGACCAGCGCGATCACCTCATCGCCGCAGTTCGGGTTCGCCCGGACGCCGAAGATGTCCAACTCCTCGAGCACCACCCGCTTCCAGGCGATGTCGGGGATCTCTTCCGGAATTCCGGTGAG
>CAMYJL010000176.1 GCA_947258645.1 uncultured Nitrospinota bacterium | reverse complement strand
CCTATTGATCAACAGGCGATCCATCGCGGTGAAGGCGCATGACGATGGGCTTGCTCAGGGGAGGGCGAATGGATGCCGGGTCATCGATCAGGTCAATTCCAATTCCAGGTCGATCGGGAATCGAAACGAAACCCTCAGCCGGTGTTGGTACCTCATCGACCATGTCATGCCCGAGATGCTTTTCCCCGGAGAGCATGACACCCTCCTCGAAACCGGTGCTGTATTCTTGAATGGCGAAATTGGGTATCGTGGCGTCGAGTTGCAGGCAGGCGGCCAGACCGACTGGCGACAGCGGGTTGTGCGGAACCATCATGACATTGTGCGCTTCCGCCATGGCCGCGATTTTGCGGCCGCCGGTGATGCCCCCACACAGGCAGAGGTCTGCGCGGGCATATTCCACCGCTTTGCGGGTAAACGCCGCCTGAAATTCGTAAATGGTGGAAAATCGTTCGCCGGTGGCGATTGGGATTCGAATTTTCTCAGCGATGCGCGCCATGGCGTCGGTGTTTTCGTAGCGCATCGGGTCTTCCATGAACATCGGATGATACGGCTCTATGCCTTGCGCAAGAACAATGGCTTCTGCCGGGGTTAATCTCCTGTGGATTTCAATGCACAGATCGAGGTCGTTGCCGGCCATCTCCCGCATGCGCCTGACATTGTCGATTGCATCTCGCATCTTGGCGACATGCGGCTTGAAGTAGACTTGCTCCTCTCCCTCATCCAGGAACGGGTTGATATGTCCGACGGCGGTGAAGCCCGCGTCCTTTTTTCGTTTCAGGTCAGCGAGAACTTCATCTATGGTTTTTGCATAAACAGGTCCACCGAGAAGCTGGTAGACGGGGACGCCGAGCGCCTTGCCCTTGATATCCCAGAGGGCGACATCAATTGCCGAGATAGCTGCGTTGATGGCGAGTCCCTGAAAATAAGAGAAGCGGTGCAAGACGTTCCAGTGATGTTCAATCTGGGATGGATCTTTGCCTTCCAGATAGCTGGCGAACTTGCCCAGCGCCGCCTTGGCGGCCTCGATATGTCCCCAGGAGCCGGCCTCTCCAATTCCATGTATACCGGCATCGGTCTCTATCCGTACGAATAGGAACTGCCCGGCATGAATCGGTGTTACTTGGGTGATTTTCACTGATTGGGCTCCTGCATAGTTACGCAATCTGTCCAGAAAAAGCACCTGAACCTGTGCGTGGCGAATTAGTGATTTGCCATGGACAGGCCATAGGTCAGGATGACGGGGTGCTTTTATCCGTCTTCGGGCCGGAATATATCCGCGCGCAGTATGAGCCCGTCGTCCATCTCGATCGGAATGTCCCAGTCGATTCGCATGCCATCCTTGTATGCGCTTTTGAGTGCTGTCATTTTATCGGCCCCCCGCGCTCATATAAAAAAGGTGTGAATCCGAGCTGTAATATTGAATGGATGGCAATGTCCCCGCACTCTGTTGGATGAAATCCGCTTTGACTGAAGTTCCCGAAAATAAAATCGCTCCCATGGCAGGTCTCATAATTACCTAATCCGTCCCTGCCAATGTGGTCCGCGAAAATACGGAAGGGAGGCAAACAAGCCGAATTTTCCAGCTTTCGGAGTTTTGATATTCACCATATGTGATGATAATCTCATCATATATAAAATAATTTCCTTGACCAAGGCCATATGTGCGTTTTCTCTTTTTCACTTTGAGGGCCGGGGATGAAAATTGATCACGTAAGAGCCCATGCGCTCGCCCTTCCTCAGCGGATTACCTACAAAATGTCTGTTGCGACCTATAGCCAGCTGCGGACGGTTGTGGTCGAGGTGGAGACCGACGAAGGGCATCTGGGTGTGGGGCAGGCGAGCATTACGGCTCCGGCCTATTCTCCGTACGGGGAGACGCTCGAAGGAGCCGTCCACGCCATCAACGAAGTGCTCGGCCCAGCGATCCTGGGGCTGGACCCTCTGGCCATCGAGATGGCCCATGCCAGCATGCAAAGGGCAATGCAGGGAAATCCATCGGCGAAAACGGCGATCGATCTCGCTTTGCACGACATCGCCGGGAACGCGCTTGGGGTTCCCGTGTACTCCTTGCTCGGCGGTCCCCTCCGAACGGAGATCCCTCTTCTCGCTTCCATCGGTTTTTTCCCGACCGAGGAAATGGTGGACCTCGCCGTGGAAGCGGCCACCCAGGGCTATCAGGTTTTGAAGATCCGGGTGGGGGTGGAACTTAATACGGACGAGGCCAACCTTGCGGCTCTTCGGAAGCGTCTCGGAGATGAATTTTCGATCTCCATTGACTTCAAACAGGCTTTGAGCGAGGTGCACGGGAGGCCGGACCAGGCCATCGGCTATATCCGGAGGCTGGAGCGTTACGGAATCGATACGGTGGAACAGCCCGTTGCCGGGTGGGATTTCGAAAACATGGCCCGCATCTGTGAAGCCATCGATACCCCGATCATCGCGGACGAATCCATCTGGACGCTCCAGGACGCTCAGCGGGCCATTCGGATGGGTGCGGGAGACATCATCAAAATTAAAATCATGAAAACATGCGGCTTGCTCGGGGCGAAAAAGATGGCCGCACTGTGCGAGGCCGCCGGCGTGCCTCTCATTATTGGCCATGGTATTGCGGGGGCCATCCAAAACGCGGCTGAGGCGCATCTTGCGGCCGCCCTGCCCAACTGGAAAGCGCCGGGAGAAATGAACGGCTTTCTCAAACTTGAGCGCGATGCCGCCGCTCCTCTGGATTTCGATAATGGAGCGCTCCGTTTGTCCGGCGCGCCGGGCCTGGGGGTCTCGTTCATCCGCTCGGAAGTGGAAGCGCTTGCTGTCGCCTGACGGCCTGTAAATTGACCGGTAATCCACAATTTCAAACAAGGGATGGATATGACGAATTATTCCGATGCGGGGCTCGTTCAACTCGCGGAAGGCGTCCATGCATTCATCGGTGCGGGCGGAGACTCGAACGCGGGAGCCATCCAGACGCCGGATGGCTGGATCGTTCTCGACGCGCAACAGCACGTCCCCCTGGCGGAGAAATTTCGCGCCGCGCTGGAGGATACAGGCCTCCGGTCGTTTCTCTGGCTCGTGCTCACCCATTACCACCTCGACCACACAGCGGGAAATTCCGTGTTCGCCTCGGACATGCCGGTCCTGGCCCACCAGATCACGCTGGAAAAATTCCGGGAGGTTTTGGGGGCAGGGGTAAGCAGGGGTGATTCTTTTACTGAATTCGAAAAAAAGGTGTCGTTCCTGTTCGGACCCAATATCACGGGGCTCATTCCCGCCGGCGATCCTGGCTGGGACTGGTTCAGGAGCCGCATCGGCGAGCCTGAGTACGCCACCTACATCGCCGCCCCGCCGACCCATACCTTCGCCGACCGGTTCACCTTTCACCTCGGGCGGCGTTCGGCTGTGCTGGAGTATCTGGGGCCGGCACATTGCGACGGGGACATCGTCGTTCATCTCCCGGAAGACGGGATTGTCTTTGTGGGAGACTTGCTCTTCGTCGGCCGATTCCCGTGGCTGGGGGACGGCGACATCGAGGGATGGATTTCGGCGCTGGGCCATGTTGCCGGGCTGGATGTTCGACAGGTGGTTCCGGGCCATGGAAAGCCGGTGGGGCTGAAGGAGGTCGGCGAATTCCGGGATATGCTCATCGCCCTTCGGGACGGCGTTGCGGGGGCGCTCCAGGCGGGCATGTCCGAGGATGAGGCGGTCGAGCGCGTCCGGCTGGCCAATTACGAAAATCTTCCCCGCTATCCGGAATGGATGCCTTGGAACGTCCGAAACGCCTACCGCTCGTTGAACTCCGCGTAAGGCTTATTTCCCTGATCGCAAGGTGGCTTTGCATATGAGAATCGACGCGCACGCGCACTTTTATCCCGATCGCTTCTTGGACCTTATCGAAAAGCAGGGCGATAAGTACCCTGTCCAGGTCCGGCGATCCGGCGCGGGAGGGGAGCGGAAATTCATCGCAGGCGGACGGGAGTTCTTTACCTTTTTGCCCGACTTTTTCGATCTCGATGTCCGCCTGGAGCAGATGGCCAATTCCGAAGTGGACATGCAGATACTCTCCATGGCCCCGCCGATGGTGTATTGGGCGGAGCCGGAGCTTGGTACCGAGCTTTGCCAGGTGTTCAACGATGAAATTGCGGCGGTCGTCCGGCGGTATCCGGATAAATTCGCTGCTCTTGCCGCCGTGCCGCTTCAAGACATGGACGCGGCCATCGCCGAGCGGCGGCGAGGATGGGACTTCCGATCTTCATGCACCCGATTCCCCGCCCCGGCCCGGAGGGCCAGCGCCTTTCGGATTACCGGCTTGATGTCACTGTGGGCTTCGTGATGGATACCACATTGGCGGCGGCCCGGCTCGTTTTGAGCGGGATACTTCCCAAGCTGCCGGAACTGAACGTGATGCTCTCCCATCTGGGCGGGACGATTCCTTTCCTCTGGGGACGGCTCAGCGACGGGTTCCGGATGTTCGCCGGGGAGTGGGAGTGGGGGGAGCCGACGGATTACTTTGGGCGGTTTTATTTCGATGCCATCAGCTACCGGCCCGAGCCGCTGGCATACGCCGCCGGGCTCGTTGGCGTGGACAAGATTCTCTACGGAAGCGACGATCCGTTTTTTGGCGAGGAGAACATGCGCCAGAGCGCCGACACGATTCTTTCCTGTCCCGCATTTGACGCTGGGGACAGAGTGTTGATTTTCGAGAAAACGGCCACGCGGTTATTCCGAATCGATTCTTCGGCATAGTACGATGGCCATGTTGTTTGGGCGGTCATTGACCATCATTCATTCGGCTCTTTTGTGAGGGGAGATTCATGGCAAAGTACGGACCGTTCGGTGTGAATAAAGGCTTCCGGTCGATAGCGCGAATCGATGACATGCCGGGCGCCGGCCAGGTGGTGGTGGAGGGGAACTACGCGTACATCTCCCACATGCGGCCGCCGGAGGGGACCACCATTCTGGACATCTCGGACCGGAAGAACCCGAGAATCGTCTGCCAACTCGAGGTTCCGCCTAATATTCATTCGCACAAGGTGCGCGTTCATGGGGACCTGATGCTGGTGAACTACGAGAAATTTCGCTTTTACGACGGCCCCGAGAAGTCCCGGGGCGGGCTCAAGCTCTTCGACATCTCCGACAAGTCGAATCCCCGCGAGATCGCCTTTGTCGATGCGGGAGAGTGGGGCTACCACCGCTTCACATTTGATGGGCGCTACTGCTACGGCTCGCCCGAGCCGGAGGGCTACGTGGGCAACATCATGGGCATTCTCGATCTCAAGGATCCCGAGAAGCCCGAGTACACGGCCCTGTGGTGGGTGCCCGGTCAGTGGGTGGGGGGCGGAGAGGAGCCCCTGCCCGAAGGGCGCCGGGTGAGGTGTCACCATCCGCTTCGGCTGGGCGATCGCCTCTACAGCGGCTGGTGGCATCACGGGTGGTATATCCACGACATCTCCGATCTTTCAAAGCCCAAACCCATCGTTCATATCGACTGGAGTCCTCCCTTCGTGTGTCCCACGCATACGGCCATGCCGCTGCCCTATGAGATCAAGGGGAGGAAGATACTGATCGTGAACGATGAGGAAGTCTCCGACCGCCTGGCGCCGACGCCGAACGCCTTCCTCTGGGTCGTCGATGCCACCGTGGAGACGAATCCGGTCCCCATCGCCACCTACCGGGCGCGGAAGGATGATCAGCCCTACGATCCGAAATTCTGGTACGGCTGCCACCAGCCCCAGGAGCAAATCTACGGAGAGCAGACTCAATTTGCCGTTACCTGGTTCGGCGGGGGATTGCGCATGATCGACATCTCCGACCCGTGGAGCGTCGAAGAGCTCGGCTACTACATTCCCGAGCCGGGCAAGGGATACGAAGCCACCCAGAGCAACGACGTGTTTCAGGACGTCGACGGCCTCTACTATCTCGTCGACCGGAATGGGGGGTTCGATATTCTCGAGTGGGTCGGGTAGCCGGAAGCTAGGCGATTATCGCCACGACCCGGCACGGCGCCGCGGTGGCGCTTCGGATGGCGAGCGGCGCGGCGACCATCCGGAATCGATGGGGCAGTTCAATCACGGTGGGCCAAAGCGCCAGGTTTTCGATGATGTAGAACTCGTGCGTCCTGAGAAGTTTGTGGGCCGGCCATTCGATCGGGTCTGTGTCGATCTCGGGCCCATCCACCCCGAAAAGCCTGACGCCCCGCCCGAGAAGCCATTGCACCGCGGCCGGAGATACGGGCCGGACGCCATCGCGGTAGTCCGGCTTTCCCCACCTTTTTGAACAGCCGGTGTAGATGAGAACGGCATCCCCGGGGTTGATGTCCTCCCCGGCGCCGCCGAGCGCCTCTTCGAGTTCCTCTGGCGTGATTTCCTCTCCCGGTTCCTTCCTGGAACAGTCAAGCCACAAGGCGGGCGTCTCCATGAACAGCTCGGGCGGCATTTCGTCGATGGTTTTTCCTTCCGGATGAAAATGGGCGGGGGCGTCAATGTGGGTAGAGACGTGGTCGCTGAAGGCGAGCAGGGAGGTCTGGACGAGCTTCGTTTCGGACAGCAGGCTCCAGCCGAGAACGGCACCCCGCCCGAAAGTCTCTCCGGAGGCGAACGTCGGCTCTTTCGGCACATCGTGCGACAGGTCGATGAGGCGAGACGTCAAGACATGCCCCCTGCATCTTCGATGATGGCCATCGCGCGGATCGGCGAGCAGGGGCCACCGGACCATTTCAGGGGAAAGCCCGCGAAGCGAAACCGGCTGCACGGAATCTGGTCGAGGTTTCGCAGGTTTTCCATGTGCATGGAGTAGCGCTTGCGCATGTTCAGGTGCGGAAGGTCGTAGCCGGGGATGACGTCGATGGTGATCTGATCCATCCCGAACAGCTTAACCCCCTGGTCAATCATCCAGTCCACCGCCTCCACGCGGAACGGCACGAAAGTGTGGTGGTATTCCCTGTTCGGCCAGAGTTTTTCCGCGCCCGTCCGGATGAGGACAATGTCGTCGGGCCGCAGCTTCTCGTCCGCCCGCTCGAGCGCCGACTGGAGTGTTTCCGGCGTAATCCAATCCGTCTCCAGGATTTTTCGCTCGTAGGGGTCGTACCGGATGGGTTGGAGAGCTGTGAAATCGAGAAGGACAGCCTCGCCGTAAAACCGCTCAAGCGGCACCTCGGCGATGCGCTCCCCGAGCGGGTTGAAATGGTAGGTGGCGTCAACGTGGGTGCCGCCGTTGTCGCTCATGACGACAAAGCAGGTCTTGAAAAGCTCCTTTTCGCGGCCGAGCGTTCGGAGATAGGCCGAGGTTTCGTGGTCCTCCCATGTTTCGACAATGGTCTTGGCGAGGCCGAAGGTGCCGCCCATCTCCACCCAGGCGGGCATCCCGGTTTCGATCGGCTGTGAAAGATCGATGAAATGCTTCAACGCCTTTTACCTTGCAGGAGCGAAAGAGGGGCTTCTTTGACCGGCAATAAGATAGGGTGTATGATAAATGAATATTTAACAACAGTGAAAGGGGCGCGGATCCAGAAGTTGGCGCAACCTTTTGGGTTCATTCTGGCGGAGGGTTTCGCTTGGCCACCGTTCCGCGAACGGGGATTTTGCTTCCGTTGAAACCGGGTTTCTGGACTCGGGACCGTCTGGTCCGGACGACGTCTTACATTCTCGCTCTGGCGATCTGGGAGATCACGGGCCGCGTCGTCGGCCCGCTGTTTCTGGCGGGGCCCTCGCAGGTCGTTATCTCCCTCGTCGAGGTCACCCTGTCGGGCGAGTTGCCCCTTGCGCTCCTGGTCAGCCTGCAGGCCTTTTTCGTCGGGTACGTTTTCGCAGTTCTGGTGGGCATCCCCCTGGGCATGCTCATGGGCCGGTTCGAATCTGTAGAGCGCTTTTTCGAACCCTACATCTCCGCATTTTTTGTCACGCCTGTTTCCGCCTTTGTGCCGATGATCATCATATGGTTCGGAATCGGCATTGAGGCCCGCGTGACGGTCGTGTTTTCGTTCTGCTTTTTCGATGTCGTCATCAATACCTTCAACGGCGTCCGCGACGTTCGCTACGAACTGGTCGAACCGGTCCGGTCGCTTGGGGCGACCCAGCGGCAGATCTTTCAGAAAGTCATCCTTCCCGCCGCCGCTCCGTTCGTCATGTCGGGTATCCGGCTGGGGTTGGGGCGCGCCATCCGCGGGATGGTTATCGCCGAGCTTCTCCTCGCCACAACCGGCCTCGGGGGGATGATCGTCACCTACAGCGCAGTGTTCCGGACGGATGTCATTTTCGCCGTCATCATCGTGATCGTGGTGCTGGGGGTCGGTTCCGTCCGAATTTTGAAGGGGCTGGAGAGCTGGCTGTTCCCATGGAAGGAGTCCAGCACGATTCGGAGCGGATTCGAGGGCACAGCGGGGTCCGTTCCGGAAGGCTGATTAGAATCATTACGTTGGTTCGTCAAGGGTTTCACTTTCAGGATGAGCCGATGAGATCGTTTGCCCACGAATGAATAAGGAGGGGATGTCATGCAGCGAAGAATGTGTGGAAGAGTAATCTTGGTCAGCTTTTTCATTGCCATTTTCGTCTCGTTGAGTTTCGGGTTCCTGGCGGCGACGGCTCAGGCCGCCAAGACGGTTCGCGTTCTTTATCCGGCGGGTCTTGACCTCGAAAAGGGCGCCTTTCTTGCCGGCTGGGATTTGAACCTGAAGGACCTGAAGGTCGAGCCTGTGATCCTCCGCGGGCAGGGCTCGGTCGCCCGGGCCCTGGCTTCGGGCAAGGAGCATGTAGGGTATCTGACCTTCTCCGTTTTCGCCCGGGTTGTGTCCAAGGGCGCGAAGCTGGTCGCGCTCGCCGTGTCCGAGCAAAATCTCGTGTGGGGGCTCGTTGCGAAGAAGAACATCAATTCCGTGCAGGAGCTGAAAGGGAAGAAGGTCAGCGTCCACGCCCCCGCCGGGATCAGCGCGTCGATCATCGATTTCTACGCCTCCAAGGCGGGTTTCAAGCGAAACGACTTTCAGATGATGTATATCCGGGGCGGAGAAAACCGGATAGCCGCTCTTCTTGCCGGAAAGGTTGACGGCACGGTGGCCGCCCTGATCGATGCGAACGTGGCATTGAACACGGGGAAATACAAGGTTCTCTCGGTATTCGGCCAGGAAGCTCCAGATGTCGTGGGTCCCATGCTGGTCGCCACCGAAAAGTTCGTGAAGGAAAACCCGGATGCTGCCCAGAAGCTCGTGACGGCGGGGGTGAAAGGGCTCCGCCTTGCGTATGATGACCCCAAGCGCTTTGCGAAGGCCGTGAAGGTCCGCGCCCCCTACAGCGACGAAAAGCTCTTCTGGCAGGGGCACAGGGATTTTGTCAAGTACCAGCTCTGGCCCAAAAACGGCGGCGACCCGCTCCTGAAGAAACTGCAGAAAAGCCTCGAATGGTTTGGAAAGAACGCTGCTGGCGAGGCCAAGAAAATGGGCTACGACAAGGGGTTCCGCATCACCAAGGAACATGTGGCTCCCCAGTTTCTCGAGGCGGCTTTGAAAGAGATCGGCCGAAAATAGGGAGTGCCGTTTCCCGTGGAGAACAAGATCGTCCTGCGGGACGTGTCCAAGACCTTCGTCAAGCGGAACGGCGGGGCGAAGGAGAACAGGGTCGATGCGCTCAAGGATGTCTCTCTCGAAGTGGCCGATCAGGAGTTCGTCAGTATCGTCGGTCCAAGCGGCTGCGGGAAGACGACGCTTCTCCGGATCATCGACGGCCTGATCCCTTACGACAGGGGCGAGATCACGATCAACGGCCGGCCGGTCGGAGCGCCTGCGCAGGATCGGGGGATGGTGTTTCAGACCTTCGGGCTGCTCCCTTGGCGGACGGTGGCGGACAACGTCGGGATCGGGCTCGAGATCTCGGGGATGGAGTTGCAGAAGAGAAAGCCCATCGTCCAGCGGTGGATCGAGGTGGTCGGCCTCGCGGGATTCGAGTCGCATTATCCGCACGAGCTGTCGGGGGGGATGCAGCAGCGCGTGGGGCTGGCCCGGGTGCTCGCGATCAACCCGGCGGTCATCCTGATGGACGAGCCGTTCGGTGCGCTGGATGCGCAAACCCGTGAGCTGATGCAGGAAGAGCTGCTCCGGATCTGGAACCAGGAGAAAAAGACGGTCATCTTCATCACCCACAGCATTGACGAGGCGGTATACCTGTCCGATCGGGTGATTGTCATGTCGGCCCGGCCGGGGCAAATCGCCGAGGTGCTGAACGTCAGGCTGAAGCGTCCCAGATGGAACTACGATGTCCGGGGCACGCCCGAGTTCACCGAGCTCAGGGCGCATATCTGGAAAATGCTTCGCCAGGATCGCGCTGGTGTCGCCGCGCCTCCGGGCGATTGAGAAAATCGAAGGGCAGGGGGTTTCAGGCGACATGATCATCGATGTTCATACCCACTATATTCCGCCCGCCTACCTGGAGCTGGTCCGGGAGGAGGGCAACCCCTACGGGCGGCATGTGACCAAGCTGCCATCTGGCGGACCGGCCTTATATGGCGACAACCGGCTGATCCCCCTGCTTGAGGGGTTTCATTCCGTTGAGGCCAAGCTGGCGGATATCGGGAAGCAAGGCATCGAAAAGCACGTGGTTTCCCCGCCGCCGTTTCTTTTTCACTACGATCTTCCGGTCGAACGGGGACTGGAGGTGGCCCGGTTTCTCAACGACGAGGCGCATGCTCTCGAAACGTCCAGGCCGGATAAATTCGTCGGCATGGCGACCGTTCCGCTTCAGGACCCGGAGAGCGCCGCCGGGGAACTCGAGCGCGCCGTCACGAAGCTGGGAATGCGCTCGGTGGAAATCGGGGCGAGTGCGGGAGAGCGCGAACTGGACGATCCGGCCCTGACGCCTTTCTGGGAGACGGCAGAGCGGCTGGGGGCACTTGTTCTCATCCATCCCATCCGTCCGCCCGGCCGGGAGCGGATGGGTGACTATTACCTGTTCAATCTCATTGGCTTTTTGGTCGAGACGACGTTGGCCGCCGCGCGCATGATTTTCGCGGGGGTGCTGGATCGCTATCCGGCCCTTCGGCTCTGCCTTTCGCACGCCGGGGGGATGGCGCTGTGGATTCAGGGGCGCTTCGATCACGGCTTCCGGGCGCTCCCGGCCTGTCAGGGGATCATCGAACGCCCTCCGAGTGAGTATCTGAAGCGGATGTACTTCGACACGATCACCCACCGGCCCGAAGCGCTCCGGTATGTCGCCGACATCGTGGGGGCGGACCGCATTCTTATGGGAACGGATTTCATTACCGACGTCGTCGTCGATGGCGGGACGGCGTGGTGCAAGTGGTAGGTGGGCGACATCGTTGGCGCCGGATTGATCACGTTCGGAGATGACGACGTTTCGCAGGAACAGCTCTTTTACGCCTAACTGACAGAGACTTTGGGCTGTGCATGGCGAATTACTGGTTCGCCATGAACACCGCCCCCCGTTCTAGGCGCCCAGTTTTTTTCCGATCCAATCCTGCATGTACGGAAGGCCGATTGAGAGGTAGTCGTTCTGGCAGTGTTGCGCACCTCCGGTTTTCCGTGTGTAGACCTTCATGCTCTTGTCTTTTGATCCGGCCGCCCGGTAGAGCGCCTTCGCGTCGCGCAGCGGGACCTGGCGATCGTCCTCCCCGTGGGTCAGCAGGAAAGGGCACCTCATCCGCTGGACCACGCCGTCCAGGCGGAAATTTTGGAGCTTCTCGAGCGCCTCTTCCTGGGATTTCGTGTTGAGAACCCAATGGATATATTCGGTCGGGACCCCTTGGGCAGCCCGGCCCTCGGCGTCGAACCGTCCCTTCCAGGTGGCGTGATAATCCCAGATGGCGCCCCAGGCGACGCAGGCCTTGAAGCGGTGGTCCATGCTGGCGCACCGGGGGGCGTAGTAGCCTCCCAGGCTGACCGCCATGATCCCCACTCTTTTGGCGTTCACATCCTTTCTCTTTTCGAGATAGTCGATCGCCGCCGAGCCTGCGGCCTCATAGTCGTGCCGCAGGTAGCTCTTGTGAAACCGGATGGCCCCCCCGGTGCCGGGTCCGTCCACGAACAGGCAGCTCATCCCGCGCCGGGCCAAACCGTCCGCGGCGCGTATGAACACAATTTCTTTCGATGTGTCGAGCCCGTCGAAAAGGACCACGACGGGGGGTCTGGCCTTCAGGGTGTTCTCCGCGTGGACAAAGTAGGCGGGCAGCGTTTCGCCGTCGAGGGTGGAAATCGCTACGTGTTCGGTCTTTGGCCTGTCGGTCAGCCGCAAATAGCGGTGAAAGCAGTCCACCGACGTCCGGAAGGCGCTGAGCGCCTTTCGGTCTTTGGGCTGGCGGAAGCGGTCGCCAATTTGATAGTAAAGGCAGGCCCGCTTGTAGTGGGCGGCCGCCGAAAGATTGTTCCCTTTCCTCTCTTCGGACATTCCGAGCGCACGTACCCGGCCCCCCATTTTTATCCACTCGCGGAACCAATGCTCGTCGTCCCCGAGCCGCTTCCGAAGTGCCCGGCCGACTCTGTCCACCTCGCCGATGTCCGAGCCCCCCCACTGGGCCGCTGAAACGAGCATGCAGATCGAGGCGGACCATCGGTAGTCTTCCGGGAAGTAGGTGAACCACTCGGCTTTTCCTGTCGCTTTGACCGACGGCATGAGCTGATCTCCTCGCATTTTCCGTGGACGTTCTGTCCAAAAAACTGTGGATGGAGAAATTCTAAAAAAGGCTGCCCTATATTAAAAACCGATCGAACGAGAATCCTGTGCCATAGTGTTCAAATGATCATTCACATTCTATGATCTAACTAAGATAAGTTCTTGTCTGGAACCTGAAAAGCCCTGAATTATTCGGGTTCTTATATTTTCGGAGTGTACGCAACCCCGTGGGAGGAAAACTGGCGATGGGTGAATTAAACGGAAAGGCCGCCCTTATCACGGGGGCGTCTCGCGGAATCGGCCGGGCTGTGGCCCTGCGGCTGGCCTCAGAGGGGGCCGCGATCTACCTGGCTGCGGACGGCACCGAGTCGGAACTCAAGGAATCCGAGGAGGCTTGCCGGAAAGCCGGCGCCCCGGACGCCGTCTGGGGTGTCCACGACCTGTCCCGCACCGAGGAGGCCGAGGCCATGGTGGCCGCCGCCCATGAAAAAATGGGCCGAGTGGACATCCTGGTGAATAACGCGGGCATCCGAGCCCGCAAGGCCTTCGGGGAATTCTCTCACGAAGATTTTGACCGGCTGGTGGCGGTCAATCTGCGCACTCCGTTCTTCGCGAGTCAAGCTGTCGTGCCCATCATGCGCGCGCAGGGCGGGGGGCACATCGTCCACATGGCAAGCCAACTCGGCATCGTGGCATCGCGCTACGGGGCCATTTACAGCCTCACCAAGGCAGGTCTCATCCAGCTCACGCGCTCGATGGCTCTCGAACTGGGTGGGGACGGAATTTCGGTCAACGCCGTATGCCCCGGGCCCATCTCCACCGAGGGTTTCCTGGCGGGCCGGAACCCCGGAGAGCTGGAGCAGCGAGCCCGGGACGTTCCCATCGGTCGCTTTGGAACCGTCGAGGAGGTCGCCGCCATGGTCGCCTTCCTCGTCTCCAAGGACGCCGCCTATATCCTCGGTCACGCCCTCGTCATGGACGGCGGGTACGTCATTCATTAACCCACACTTCCCTTATTGCCTTTGGACCAATGTGGACAGGTGACCTTCGCGGGCTTGCGTTCTGTAAAAATTGAGTCCCCATCGTGTGCATGAAGAATCACTAATTCTCTCTGCAGGTTGGGATATGTTGCGTGAAAAAGGGGAGGCTCTTTAGGTAGGCTGTCCTGTCCAAATAATCATCTGAATCCTAAGTCCTTTCCTGTGAAAGATGGCAAAAGAGATCG
>CAMYJL010000175.1 GCA_947258645.1 uncultured Nitrospinota bacterium | reverse complement strand
GTGACCTGTTTCACAGCAGTTACGAATTGTTCCCAAAACAGTTCGCTTTTAAGATAAAAGGGCTTGAGCGTGATTTGTTTCGTCTCCACATTTCTGGAATGAATGGATGCGTATCGGTATTGACACGGCTCCAATCTTTCAGCATCGGGCTCGCGGCGTCGGCGTGCTCGGGGCCCATCTCCTTGATTTTCTTTTGCATTCGGATGCGGCCCACACCTTCTTCCTATTTGAACCGGAAGCGTGCCCGGATGCAAATTTATTTAGTGAAAAAAATAAAATCGACCGGAAGGTAAATTATGGAAATAGCGGCGATTATGCAAAAAATGAAAATGTCGAGGTTGTCAGACGCCCATATGTCGAGGCCGGTTTTTCATGGGACCGCCTGCGGGATGGCTGGCGTCTCCGCCGGCAATTGCGGGAAAGGCGGCCCGATGTTTTTCACGCCTATTTTCAGTGGAATCTGCCATTGCACCGCTTGCCCATCCCCGTGGTCGGACATGTTTACGATCTCATGCCGATGGCCGTGAAAGATTTGTATGTCCGCCGTTACAACCTCGGTGTCGGCGGTAAGATCAGGCTTTATGAGCAGTACCTGAAATACGCCCTTCGGCGGACGGATCGCGTTTTCACCATTTCGGAACATTCAAAAGCGGATCTGTCGAGGATGACGGGGTTCCCGGAGGAGCGGACGCATGTGGTTTATCCGGCGTCCGCGCCGGGCATGAAAGCCCCTGCCGACGATGGGAAATTAATGGGCGTTCGCGAGCGCCTGGGTCTTCCGGATGATTACCTCCTCTACGTGGGGGGGTACGATTATCGGAAAAACCTGGAAATTCTTCTGGGGGCATATGGGCGTGCGCGGAAAAAGGGGTTGAGTCTGCCTCTGGTTTTGGCTGGAGGGATGGGCAGTCCATACGGGCAGATGATCAGGCAGTTGGCCGAGAAGGCCGGGCACGACAGCGGAATTCTGCTCATCGGACATGTTCCGGACGCGGATCTTCCGGCGCTCTATGCCGGTGCCCGTCTTTTTCTGTATCCCTCACTCTACGAAGGTTTCGGGCTCCCCGTCGTCGATGCCATGGCCTGCGGCGCGCCCGTGATCAGCTCAAACGCGGCCTCCCTTCCAGAGGCGGCTGGCGACGCTGCTATTCTCCTGGATCCTGAAGATGAAATCGCCTGGAGCGAAACCATCCTCCGTGTTTCTGGAGATGAGGAATTGCGCGGGGACCTCCGCCGCCGGGGATTCCGTCATGCGGCCCGGTTTTCGTGGGAGAAAGCGGCCGGCGAAACGATTCGCGTTTATGAGGAAATGTCTGGAACGTAAGAAAAAGGCGCTATTCATCCTCGGTTAAACGATAGTGAATCGGCAGCACCAGCAATTGAGGCACGAAAGGAAAAGGCGCCGCTCGGCGAATGGCTTCGAGAGTGGCCCGATCGAGTGAAGCGTGACCAGACGATTTTTGAACCTTGAAAGTTCCCAAGTGCCCATTCTTCTCGATTCGGAACGCGACAGTGACAGTTCCTTCCAGCCCCAACCGCCTTGCCCTCGCCGGATATCGTTTGGTCTTTTGAATTCGATTTACAATGATCGATATGCGTTCGTTCAGTTTCTGACCAGTAGGTGCGAAGGAGCGGCGGGGACGAGAATCTTTTGCCGGTCTGGTTTTAGGGCGAGGGACAGGTAGCGCCTGCTCTTGAAGAGAGGAAGGAGAGGGCAAACTGGGTGAAACCGCTTTTACCATGGGAGAAAGACGGGGTCTCACGGCGGTAAAACGGCTTCGGAGATGCGGAATTTTCGGCCGCCAGACAGCGGACGGTCCTTTTTCCCCTTCCGGAAGTTTTGCTGGTTTAGTTCGCTGGACCATTTTCGGCGAAAAAGAAGTGTGAGCCTCGCCCGGTTGCCGAATGTATGATTGAGGCGGCTTGGTACGGCGTTCCCTCTCTCGGGAGGGAACGGGTTTTTTCGCCATGCCCCCGGCTCTCTGGGAGGAGAGGGGTTTGGGTGTTGATGGGGAAGGGCGCGCGGCAGATGCCCCGGGTTTACGGGGGTGAGACTCTCCGGTCCATTTCGTTTCAAGCTGCACGCGAATCGGCCCGGGCGAAGAAGGAGAATCCGTGGGCGCAAGACGCGGATATCCGGCAATGAGGAGGATATGGAGAATGCCCGAAATGAGATAAAGACCGGCCATGCTCCCAGCGGATTGAGGCCGATATGCCGTCCGTTTCATATTCCGATCACTCAATGCAAAACATGAAGTTGGTATTTCCCCTGGGCGGGGCGGCCGTCGAGGATAGTGGCCGGGGTTTCGATAGTCGCAATAAGAGACCCATCCGCGCTCATCGAAATCTGGTCATAGGGAACGATCCCTTCCGTCAGGTATTCTCCCGCGTAATAATTTCCGCTCGGCGCGTTTGTCTTGAAGATGACGACACCGTTTGCGTCGTCCCGCCGGAGCATCCGGCTCTTGCCAAGGGCTATGGCCAACCAACGCCCGTCTCTCGATGTTGCCAGTCCGTTTGGACGATTGGGTCCGTCCCATCGCCACCTCAGCTCCCCCCTCCAGTCGAAAAAGAGAACGGCGTGGGTGTTGGGATGCGAATGGTTGCCTGAGGCGCCACGTGGTCCGGCCTGCAAGGGGACATAAGCGCCCCCGAGGGCGAAAATGGCGAATTTGTCGGTCGCCCCGATGGAACCGGTCTCGGTCACAATCGGAAAGCCGCTGACATAAATCGGCCCGCCGCGCGCTTCCATCCAGCGGGAATTTCCATTCTTCAGGGTGTAGAGCCTCCCATCGTCCGTAGAAGCGCTTACATGTTCCCCGTCTGGATGAACGGCAACGCCCCGCCAGGTCTGGACAGTCCGAAAATGAGGTTTGAACACGGAAAAGTGATGTTTCCACCGCATTTCACCGGATTCGAGGTTTATCGCATAAAGACCCGGGCGCATTTTCAGGTTTTCGAAGTCACTTCTCGGGGTACCGAAGATGCCAACCGCCGTTTTGTGATCCCGGTCAATACCGAACCATGTCAACGAAAGCGGAGCAGGGTTTGCTTTCGGCCACTTCCAGCGGATATGGCCTGTTTTTCCATCGAACCGGTAGAGGTAGGAAACTTGGTGGATATTGGAATTCTTCTTCGGGTACCAGTTGTGAAGAGCGCCTGCCAGGAGATCGCCATTGGGCATGACGGACATCCGGAAAGGCGCGGGGTAAAGTACCCATGCCAGTTTGTTGCCGGGGTTCCAGGGATGTGTTTCTCCCAGGTCGTCCGCCAGGCGGTAGCGCCATAACTCCTTTCCTGTTTTGAGTTCGATGGCGCGAATGAAGGCGTCCCGTGTCTGCTCGCCGATGAAAAGGGCCCTCTCGTCAGGAGAAAAAGCTGCCGCCCTCGCGCGCCCTTCGGTAATGCGCGTGTGATAGACGGAGTTCCCCGTGTTGATATCGAATACCCGGATGTAGCCGCGCGCAGTTCCAATGGCGATAAACCGGCCTGATGGGGAGAAAGTCAGGAAGGTGGGTTCGTTCTCCAGCCCATCTCCGGCTCCTCGGGGAAAGAAGGACTCGAGATCCAGGGTCAGAAGGGGGACGGGGTCGGCGATGAGGGGAGCCGTTGCGACCAGTTTTTGATCCGTGCTTCTCCCCCACCGGATGGTGCAGGGCCGCTCCGGGGTCCAGCGAAACGTGAGCAGAATCTTCCCGGCGACATTTCGAGCCGGAATTTTTCGCGATACTCCGCCACATCCTGCCGATACGGTCGATGATTCGGACAGCCTGACATTTTCCAGGACCCCCCCCGTCCGGGAAAATGTGAACGAGGGCCGCACCGATCCCGGGTCCGTTCCGCACCCTGCCGAGAAGATGGTCAACAGGAATGCCGCCGTCCAGGCGCGCATCAGAGTACCTCCCTCGTGAACGTGTAGAGCGCGCGGAGGGCGGGGTGGTAATAAACGCCCCCCGCATAGAGCAGATAGAAGACTTTCGCGATCGCGACAAAGGCCGCCGCCAGCCCCGCCGTGAGGAGTATGGCTTTCTCGACCGTCCCCATCTTGAGCGGTGTCAAACTCGATCTTTGTTCTTGCGGGTCATACGCCCGGCTCGCCGCTGCGAGCGCCACGGTCTCCGCCCGGCGGATGGAAGCTGCCAGGACCGGCCGGGCGATCGTGAGCGACGCCCCCAATGCGTTCAGGCCATAGCGCCCGCTCAGGCGAAGACCCCGCATCCGCTGCGCCCGAAGGGCGACTCGCGCTTCTTCTATCGTCACCGGCAGAAACCGTGCTGCCGCCGCCGCCCCGAACGCCAGTGCATGCGGGAGGCGGAGCGCCGAGAAGCTCGCCAGAAGGCGGCTCGGGTCCGTTGTCCAGGCCGCCGCGAGGCCGACGCTCAGCGTGGCCACCATTCGAAGCGACTGGACCGCTCCGTGGTGGATCCCCTCGTAGTAGGCCGACACCCCGCCCGTGAGCGATCCAATCAGAGGCATCTCCGGCGGTATCAGCTCCAAGATCACCGTGCGCGGGAGGTGCTGATAAAAAATCGCCTGAGAGACCATCAGCGCCCACACCGTCAGCCCCAGTATCGTGAACAGCGTCAACAACTGACGCCCGCTCGGCCGGCTGGCCAGGGCGCAGAGCACCCCTCCCGCCGCGACCGTCCCGAGCGAGGCCGGGTTGTCCAGGCTGACGGCGAGCATCCCCGTGAAGAAAATCATCGCCACCTTGAAACGCGGGTCGAGACCGCCCGCCGCGCCGGATGGATTAATCATCGCCCGCGATCCCCTCGAGCAGCGCCGCCGCCGTCCGCGGCGTCCAGGACAGGCCGAGCCGCCTCGCGATCCGCGCCGTGGGGCTGATCTCCACCTCCGGCGGGAATCCATTTCCCGATCCGGAAAGCACCTCCGCGGCGGGCCCGGCGGCGGCCACCTTCCCACGGCGCAGGATCAGGCATTCGTCCGCGAAGCCCAGCGCCGCCTCCGTGTCGTGCGTACACAAAACAACCGCGCGCTCTTTTTTCCCGCGCACCCATTTGCGAAGATCCTTCAGAAAACGGACGCGCATCCCCCGGTCCAGCCCCGCGGTCGGCTCGTCCAGAAGAAGAACCTGCGGGTCGAAGGCGAGCAGCGCCCCCAGCGCGACGCGAAGCCGCTCCCCCCGGCTGAGGGAGAACGGGTTCCGGTCGTTCAGGTTTTCCAGCCGGAGCAGTTCCATGCCCATCGCGATCGCGCTTTCCGCTCTCGCTGCATCGAGCCGCAACAGGCGCGCGCCGAGCGCCACCTCCTCGCCCACGGTCTCCATGCTCAGCATCAGATCCGGGTTCTGAAAGAGAAATCCCATGCGCCCGGGGGGCGGCGTCGAAGCGCCCGCGCGGCCGAACCACTCCAGACTCCCCCGCTGGAGGGTCAACAGGCCCGCGAAAAGGTTCAGGAGCGTGGTTTTTCCCGAGCCGTTGTGGCCCATCAGCGCCAGAATCTCCCCTCCTTTCACCTCACAGGAAATCGAATCGAGCGCCGGAGCCCGCGCGCCGGAATAAATGTGGCTGAGATCGCGTACCCGGAGAAGGGGCGCTTCCACCCCCCGCCTGCGATGGTTTTTCGACTTCCCGTTATTCATTTTCAGGTCAGCCGTTTTCAGTTTCCGGCAGACGGCTTCTTCCCCCTCCTCACTGCTCATTCCGGTGAGGGCGCACAGCTCCATCCAGGGCGGTGTCTCGCAGCCCAGCTCTTTCAGAAGCGGAAACGCTTCCATGAAGCGGCCCTTTCGGAAATCCCCACGAATCGATCCCCGGTCCATGACGATGAGACGATCCGCCATCGGCAGAATCCGGTCGAGCCGGTGTTCGGCGATGATGACGGTGACGCCGAGGCGGGTGCGGACCTCCTCGAGCGACTGGAGGATGAGCGCCACGCCCGCCCCGTCGAGCTGGCTCGTCGGCTCATCGAGAGCGAGAAGGCGCGCCCCCAGCGAGAGCACGCTGGCGAGGGCCACCCGCTGTTTCTCTCCCCCCGAAAGCTCTCCGCACCGGGCGAAGCGTTTTTCATCGGAGCCGGTGCACGCCAGCGCGCTTTCCACGCGCGAGGCGATGAGATCGCGCGGCTCGCCCAGATTTTCCGGGCCGAAGGCGACTTCCTCCTGAACGCGCGCGCAGAGAAGTTGATCGTCCGGGTTCTGGAACAAAAGCCCCGCCCGGGCTCGGAGAAGCCGGGAGGGGATGGTTTCCGCCTTTTGGCCGAGAAGGGAAATCGAGCCCTCCAGATGGCCCGCGCTCTCGCGGGGGATCAGGCCGTTCACGGTCTTGAGCAGGGTGGATTTTCCGCAGCCCGTCGGGCCGGTCAGCAGGACGAACTCCCCCTCCCGGATGGCGAGGTCGATCTCTTTGAGCGAGTCGGACGGCGCGGCGGCATAGCGGAACCGCACTCCCTCCCATCTGATGGCGTCCCGTGCGCTTTCGCTCATCCCGCGACCTCCCGGAGGGGCGCCCCGATTCGGAGCCCCAGTGCGGTTCCGATGAGGGTGAACAGCACGCTCGTCACCGCCAGATACAGGACGATGTACCAGTCCGCATAGACGAGCCGGTAGAAAAAGATGTGAAGGTGAAAGCTCGACGCCGTGATCAGGAGATCGGCAGCAACAAATGCAGCGCCGCCGATGAGAATTGCGCGCCATTTGTTTTCGGGCCATCTCTCGAAAAGCTTTTTCCCTTCCGGGCCACGCGTGATGCCCGCCAGCCAGACAGCGCCTTCGAGGATAAAAATCTCGACGCCGAGCAGCAGGAGGGAGACGACCTGAAGCGAGTAAAGCGTCAGGGACAGGATGATGGTTCGGATGATGATCAAAAGTCCGAGAGCGCCCGGTATGGGGTAGCGCATCAGATACACCGCGCCGATGGCGTATACCGTCATTTCCGTGAATATCCCGCTGAGCAGAAATGAGAACGGCCCGAGAAGCGCTTTCACTAGGTTCCCGGCGATGAGGTCGGGGATGGTGGACAGCACGAACATCACCGCCGCGAACGTCGCCGCACCGCTCAGGAGCCTCACCGGAATGTTCCGGAACCACCGGCCGCTCATTCGGGTCAGGAAAAGAATCCCCGCAAGCGAGAAAATCAGTGCGGCGATCGTGATCAGAAATGCTCGGAGGCTGGGTCGCCGCAGTTCAAGCGGCAGCTCTTTTTTCAGGATTTCGGTGTCCGTTCCCCAGAGACGAAGGCTGAGGCTCCGGAGATAGCGGCCCGGAGACGCCGTCCGAGTATCCAGAAAA